>NZ_QTXV01000047.1:0-25846 GCF_003461825.1 Prevotella sp. AM42-24
CAAAAAAAAGGGTGCGTCACAGACTTATGACACACCCTCATTATTCTCTTTGCCTTGCATCTGAAGGCAAAGAGAATAAATATCGTTTATACTTAATCTGTTTTTAAGTTGATTTCTCATAAGATGTTCTTTGATACTACGTACAAAGGATTTTACAATCTCTGGATTATTCCTTGTCCCCAAATAGCAATTTCAACTGTCTGTCGAAATCCGACATGATTTCACGGTCTTGGATGACACGGAATTTATCGTATTCAGTAAGAGCCTTTTCTATCGCTTGCTCATGTGTTACTTGTCCTGTGTCAAGAAGCATAGGACGATTGTTCAAGTCCATGTACTTCTGTAAGAGTATTGACCAGTCCGCCATAGTCATCAAGATATGGTCTTCAGCATTTTGCTCGGCAATATCAATGAAGGCATTGCTTAATCGATTCAGTGATTCTACTTCTTTTTCGCTCAGATAGTTCTTGGCGATGGTCACGTCCGACTTGATGACTCTTCCGTCGGGAGCGTTCTTCCAAGTGGTCAAACCCATGTGAGGACGCTCAGAGTCAGCACGGTCATAGATGATTTCTGCTGCTGTTTGTTTGGTTACAGCATAGTGCATTATGTTTTGTACCGTCTTGAAGAAAACTCGGGTTTCTTCGGAGTCTTTGTTATAGTCAGAACTGCACTCGCAGTAGATGTCCGTTATCTTCTGATAGTAACGACGTTCGCTTATACGTATTTCACGTATGCGGTCGAGCAAATCATCGAAGTAATCAGCCCCGAATACATTTTTCCCTTTCAGGCGTTCGTCATCCAGTACGAAACCTTTGGTGAGGTACTCTTTAAGAATTCCTGTTGCCCAAATGCGGAACTGTGTAGCCTCGTAGCTGTTTACACGATAGCCTACCGCTATGACCACATCGAGGTTGTACATCATGACTTCTCCTGACCATTTGTCCGAAGGTATTCGAATTTTTCTAATAGCATCGGACAAATGGATTTCGCCACTTTCGTTTATCTGTTCAAGATGATAGTTGATGGTCGGAACAGTTACCCCAAACAATTCCGCCATTCTCTGTTGTGAAAGCCAGAATGTATTGGCGTCGAATACAACTTGCACTTGCACCTTTCTATGTCCTCCTCTATACATAAGGATGGATGACTCCATGCTTTTGGCGGCTACATCAGGTGTGATTGTCGAACTAAAATATTGGCGAGCCAACTTCACCATCTCCTTTTTGGCATCGGCGTTCATAGTCACAGCCATACTGGCGGCACGAGAGAGGCGAATGCTCCTCACCTCTCTGATGGCACCACTTCCCAGTTCTGCCATCTCAGTGATTTCTACGAAATGCTCTCCGAGAGGGTAACCTTTCTGTGATGTCCAAGCCTGTGCCTTGGCGATGACGCGTTCGAAGTTCCAGTATTTGCCATAGCCCATTACACGAGCCAGCTTTCTGGAGTTCCACCATTCCTTGCCATCGGCATCTACCTCTCGCAGTTGCTCGAAAGGAGATTGCAATTCTTTGTTATTGTTGTTTGTATCTTGCATTATGATGGTTCCTTTTATGTTTATATGCGACAAAGGTAAGCATAACAAAGCCTTGTGTTATTTGTCTAAAATCCGACCAACAACTGAACGACGATTGTACATCAGCTGTTGGGCGTTTTCTGATCTTATATATATATCGGGAACATCTACTATATGTTCCGACAGCTTTCTTCTATATATCTCGAAGACCTTTTTATTCTTAGTTTTCTTAGGCAAAGTGCTTCTGTACTTGCCTATTTCCTAAAGTACTTTCCTATCACCGGCAGACTCTTCAATGGGAAATCCTTCTTCACGAGATAAGCGGCGAAGATAAGGATGAGCACCGTGTTGATGAGGCAGGCAATTCCACTGGAGAAGAACTTATTAGCCTCGGTCATTCCTGCGAAGAGGATGAGGGCGAGAACCACATAGATCATCATCTCCTTCACCGGATAGTTGATAGGATACTTCTTCTGACCCACGAAGTAGGAGAGAAGCATGGCTGTTCCATATCCTGCAAAACCAGCCCAGGCACAGGCGATGTAACCATAGATAGGTACGAAGATAACGTTGATGGCTATCAATACCAGGCAACCGATGCCCGAGAAGTAAGCACCCCAGATGGTCTTGTCGATGAGCTTGTACCAGAAACTGAGGTTGAAATATACTCCCATCATGATTTCGGCAGCCATTACGATAGGCACTACCTTCAAACCATCCCAGTAGTCGTGACCGATGATGTGGCGCAATACATCCAGATAACCTACCACTACCAGGAAGGCAAGCAGGGTGAAGATGACGAAATACTTCATCGCCGAAGCGTAAGTCTGTCGATTGTCCTTATCCTTTGCCTTGCCGAATACGAAAGGCTCGTAAGCATAGCGGAAAGCCTGGGTAATCATCGCCATGATCATCGCAATCTTACTGGCTGCTCCATAGATTCCGAGTTGTGCATGCGCATCGCCCTTCTCATAGATGTAAGGGAAGAGAATCTTATCGGCAGTCTGGTTCAGAATACCGGCAATACCGAGCACGAGGATAGGCCAGCTGTAGCCCAGCATCTTCCTGACGAGCACCTTGCACTCGCTCCAGGAACATTTCTCGCCCATGAATCCTTCCTTCAGTTCTTTATAGAAACAGAAGGTGATGGAGGCGGTACAAACCAGGTTGATGTAGAAAGCATAACCCACATCGTGACCATCCATGATGACGTAGTAAACCAGGTTGAGCGCAATGTTCAGACCGATGAAGAGCAACTTGAAGGCTGCAAACTTCAGCGGACGCTTCTTGTATCTGAGATAAGCGAAAGGAATGCACTGGAAGGCATCAATAGCCACGGTAACGAACATCGTCCAGACGTAAGCTGGATGATCAGCATAGCCCATCGCATCGCTCAAAGGCGTGATGAAGAGGAATACCAGGGCGATGAAGAGTAGGGAAGTGAAGCTCACCATGCTCAATACCGTGTGATAAACCTTTTCTGAGTTTTCTCCTTCCTTGTTGACAAAACGGAAGAAGGTGGTCTCCATTCCGTAGGTCAGAATAACGAGGAGTAACGCCGTATAGGCGTACATGTTGGTGATGACACCATAACCACCACTGGCGGCGCTGATCTTAGCCGTATAGAGTGGTACAAGCAGATAGTTGAGGAATCTGCCGATGATACTGCTCAAACCATAGATGGCGGTATCCTTTGCGAGTGATTTTAAACTTGCCATTATCTTTCTTAATGTTGAATGTTAAGTGTTGAATGTTAAATTGGGCTTGCGCCGTCATTCAAAGATTATCTGTGTAAATCTGTGAAATCTGTGGGAGACTCTTATCCGAAGAATAAATATGCTATAGCGATTGCTGCGATGACTCCTGCCAAATCGGCGAGCAAGCCGCAAGCCACGGCGTGGCGGGGATTCCTGATACTTACGCTTCCGAAATATACTGCCAATATATAGAAGGTGGTATCGGTGGAACCCTGGAAGATGCAGCTCAATCTGCCCACAAACGAATCAGGACCATAGTTCTTCATCGCCTCCAGCATCATGCCTCGTGCGCCACTTCCCGATAGCGGTTTCATGATGGCGGTAGGCAGGGCGCCTACGAAATCGGCATTCAAGCCGCATTGTTCTACCGACCACGAAATGCCTTGAATCACCATATCCATCGCTCCCGAAGCACGGAACACGCCGATGCCCACAAGGATAGCTACGAGATAAGGAATAATCTTCACCGCCGTAGTAAAACCTTCCTTCGCTCCCTCGATAAACGCATCATAAACATTCACCTTCTTCCAGAAACCAGCCAGGATAAAACAGAGGATGATGCCCAGGAGAATCATGTTAGAAGCCAAGGTGGTGACCGTGTTCATCGTATCCTTATCCATCTGTCCGAATCCCCAGATGATGATGCCTACGAAGGCGCACATTCCCAACAGAGTAGCGAGCAATACCGGCTGCAGGATGTTGATGCGCTGCCAGAGCGAAGTGATTATGATGCCGGCAAGCGTAGCCACGAGCGTAGCCATCAGGATAGGGATGAAGACATCCGTAGGCTGGGCTGCTCCATAGGAGGCACGGAAGGCGAGGATGGTGGTAGGGATGATGGTGAGTCCTGAGGTGTTCAGAACCAGGAACATAATCATCGGATTCGTCGCCGTATCCTTCTTCGTGTTGAGTTCCTGCATCTGCTGCATCGCCTTCAATCCTGTAGGCGTTGCTGCATTATCGAGTCCCAGCATATTCGAAGCGATATTCATGAAGATGCTTCCCATCACCGGATGGTTCTTCGGAATATCGGGGAAGAGACGGGTGAAGACCGGGCTGAGCGCTCTTGCCAACACATTCACTACTCCCGCCTTCTCTCCAATCTTCATGATGCCAAGCCAGAGGGCGAGCACGCCCGTCAGTCCGAGAGAAATCTCGAAGGCATTCTTGGATGAGTCGAAGGTGGAATCTACTATCTTCTGGAAGATAGTCGTATCTCCCATTGCCAATCCGATGAGTGCGAAGATGAACGCAATCACGAAAAATGCTATCCAAATATAATTTAAAACCATTTATTTGTATATTTCTTCAATTTACTATAGTTTCTAACTTTCTACCAGCTGGTAGAAAGTTAGAGAGCCTGTTTGTCGTTTTTTCAAGCACGGCTGCAAAATTACAACAAAAAACTTGTTTAGGGTTCGTTTTATATAGAAAATCCCTCATAGAGGGAGGAATTTGATGAATTTTATCCCTCATTGAGGGATTTTTGCCATTTTTTCTTTGTCCTTTCAAGCATTATTTGTATATTTGTCAGCGATTCTGAAAAGGATCGCGACATAATGGAAAAGGCGCATACTTAGCGCTTTGTTCTTGACGGATTGAAACTTCGCAAACTTCATGCATTGTCAGAACATAGCAACGGTAGGTGCTCTCGGGATGTGTTAATTCACATCCCTTTACTGGTATGGCTTATTGCGTCAAGGCGATAGGTCTATATCCGTATTGGGGAAAGTGTATACATATCGGCGTGGGCTTCGACGTTGCTCGTTCAACAATGCAGGGCAATGCGAAGGCCTCAATCCGTGGGACGAGTGACTGGTAAGTTCCCACGCTTTTTTATTTTGCCGAAACCGAAATCTTAACCCGCCAAGTCTCGGGAACACCTGGCAAAATGATAATATACCAATGAAACATAACGATTTTTACAACTTTTGTTAAGCCGAAATCAAGAAATTTCGCTTATGAACCATTATGGACTTGATAGTGTCAAGTAGAATCACTATCTTTGTCCCCTAAATTAAGAATTTAAAACATGTAACTATGGAGCGAGAAATAAAACGATGCCCTTATTGTGGTGAAACAATATTAGCTGTAGCTAAAAAATGTCGTTATTGTGGTGAATGGTTGGACAAACCTTTAACAAAAGAAACAGCACAAGTGAGGTCTCCATTTGCTTCTTCTGTGGATTTGGCGAAGTCGAACATAGAAGACAAGGGAGTTAATAATGTTGATGAAGAGTTGGAAGAGAATATCCCAGGTTGGATAGAGTATTTCTTCTATCAGCCGTTCATCAAGCATTATTGTGATTTCAAGTCATCTATAGGGCGTAAGCATTTTTGGATTTGTATGCTTTGGACTGCGCTCTTTACTAATGCTATTTTTGGACTTGCATTTTTATTGGTAGATAAACATGTGACTTTTTTAGATTCGTCCCGTACACTATTGCAAATCTCGTTAGTGCTTTTAGTTGTAGAGCTGGCGATAATCATTCCTTCTTTGGCTTTGTATGTAAGACGTTTACGTGATGCAGAACTTTCTTGGAAGTGGGTTCTTAGTCTGTTTATTCCATATATTGGTCCTCTTATTTTGGTTATAAAACTCTGTAAGTCTGGAGATTTGGAATGTGGAACATCAAAAGCGAAGCCTATAGACTATATTGCCATTGTTGTTTGTTCATTATTAATCGTCTTTGGCTATTCACAAGGTTTGCCATATATGTTTGACACAATTAAGATGTGGCAGGAATATCCGTCCAAGATGAGTGCTCCAGACCTAAAGATGGAGGGTGAAGATACATTGGCTGTTGATACAATGGCTGTAAATAATCAGGAGGATATTGCAGAATCAGATGGTCCTGATGAAAGTGTGACAACTACAAATGTTGACTCAAATGATGACGAATATGCTTGGTTATGTATGCGGTATGCAGAACCAGAAGATTTGGAAAATAAAAGCAGCCGTGAATTGCGTATAATGCGTAACTATATCTTTGCTCGTCATGGGTATATTTTCAAGAGTGATGATCTTAGACAATACTTTAGTCAGTATGATTGGTACACACCGATAAGTAGAAATGTTACTAAAGAATTGAGTAAAATAGAACGTGATAACATAAAGCTAATAGAGGCTTATGAAGATTAATGCATGTCCATTTGAAGTAGATATTTAAACTCGAAAATAATGAATATGGTAATATACAATCATTCACGCAATCTGAACATAGCGTTTGGAGGAGTCGTTTTAGGCGAACTGATAAGTCTTGCCCATGACTTTCATTTTACCAAGGGGCTTTTGTGGAAATTCAGTGCTACAATCCCCGAAAATTTGGGAACCTTGATATCTTTTGTATGTGGTGCCATCCTCTGGATGTATTTGCAGCAGGCATGGGCCAACCACAAGGTATTTAAGACGGTATCCATTTCGTCGCTCATTGCCATGGAAGGCTTGTTTTGCTTGTTTTGGATCCTTGCAGACAAAAATTTGGACTGGGAGAGTGCGAGTGATGGGGCAACTCTATCGTTCATTCTTGTGCTTTTTCTCTTTTTTGCTTATTTGGTAATCAACCTATATGTTGGTATTGTTTTGATAGTGAAGAGTGAAAGGGCTTTACGTTGGGGTGGTATCTTGACTATTGTGGAATTATTGTTTGGGATAGTTCTCTTAGTGAACGGTAATACCAACAATCCCGTACTTTCATTTTTTGATTCTTTATTATTGATACTATTGAACTTTTCCTTGAAAGAAGGATGTTTGGATGAATTGGATGAGGACGAGGTAGAGATTGGAATACTGCAATATGCCCAGATGGCTTATGTCTTGTTTATTCCTTTTCTGCTCATCTGTAGTGTTATGTTTTAAAAAACTTTTAAATGCTAAATATTATGGAGCAGAAACAAAGAGAAACCAAGCGTTGTCCTTATTGTGGCGAAGAGATTATGGCCACAGCCAAGAAATGCAGATATTGTGGGGAATGGTTGACAGGGGATGTTCCTCCAACTTCGGTTCCACCTGTCTACAATGAGCAACATGTTGACCCAATAGAATCTGATGAAACCAAGAGTCATAGTAGCCCCAATGTCGTAGCATCATTGGTGGTTCTTGCTGTTGCCGCAATCTTGGCTGTTATCATAGCTGTTACCATGCATGCCAGTGGAGGTAGAATGAGTAATGATGGCAATGAAAATTACGCAGATTCTGTTATGGTAGATACGACTGACACGGATACTGACGAAACATATACGTCTTCCGACGACTATTCGACGGATGAATCAAACTCTGGTAACTCTTATTCCCAGTCGTATGATGAAACTAATCCCTATTTTGAAACCTACTTGCGTTGCAAGGGCAAGTTTGTTAATGGAGGCACACCAATAGAATTGGAATTCTCCATTGACCAAGAAGGTGTTATTAATGGTGGAAGCGTTATTGCCCGTTTGAGTAATCAACGTTTTGATGATTTGTCGGGATGCCTTTCGGGCGACCACTTGGAGATGACCTTTGCCAATGGCAGCTCGTCGGTGTCATTGGATATTGTGAGCGACGGCAAGATGACTGGTACTATCGAAGGCGATGAGGTAACCTTGCATTTCACCACGCAACATTCATAATAAACCTAATTAAGAAAGAAATTATGACAGAAAATGAAACAAAAACTTGTCCCTATTGTGGGGAAACCATCTTGGCCATAGCCAAGAAGTGTAGATATTGTGGCGAATGGATCGATGAGCCACAGCCAGAAGCCAAGAAGACCAAAGAGTGTCCGGTGTGTGGAGAAGAGATAGATGCAGATGCTGTCGTTTGCCCAGTATGTCATGAGAATATTGATGATTATGAAAAACGGCAAAAGACTTCTAAATCTATAGCGGAAACAGGGCTAAGAACATCTGGTGACGCGATTACTTTTGAATTGTCTTCAAAGGATGATGAGATAGAAGATATTGAAGAAGATGATGATGAAGAAGAGTCACTTCCCTTATTTGTTAAAATTATTTTTTGTATCATTGCTTTTGTCGCGGCACTTGGCATTAGTGCCATTATCATGCAAGCGTTGTTCTCTGACTCGATAGTTAAACCACATTCGGTAGCACTGGCTACGGCCATTAGTTATGGAGTCTACTCGTTTTTGAGAAAACTGTATTTTACCTTCCGTGGTTAACCCAAACTGAATATTAACTTTTAAAAAATAGAATTATGGAGAAAAAAGAAATGAAGCGTTGCCCTTATTGTGGCGAAATGATTCTTGCAGTAGCAAAGAAGTGTAAGTATTGCGGAGAGTGGCTTGAAAATTCAGAAGCCATCATTGCTGATGACAAAGAAGAAAAGTCAGCTCCTGTAGTTCCTAAATCAAAAAGCAAGCCTGTGGCTGAGCCTGCACCAGAACCTGAAGATGCAACAACCGATGGTGATGATGAGGTTGTTGACACAGGATATGGAGTCTCTGTTTCTAAGAGATTGGCTAAGCGAATAACTTGGGGACTTGTTGCCGTTGCCATTATTGCCTTTGCTTTCTTGGGATATGAAATGCTTAGTGTAGATAGTAGCGAACTCACCATGTCAAAGATGGATGGCAGTTGGAAAGAATTGGCAACGGATGATGTTACTATTATGTATCAATTCAATAAAAATGGGGAGTTTACAGAGATGCGTACAATGGATGATGACGGTACAAAATATGGTAGTATGTGTACTGGGACATGGGAACTGAGCCAGCAAGGAATTCTTGGTCAATGTATAAGTATGAAGTACGATCTAGAGTCGTTAGTTGTAGATGGTCATAATGAAGAAACAGGTGAAGTTTATGATGAAAGCGACCCAACGGTCAACGAAATGAAACAAACTCTTTATGCGAAGTATCAAAAAGAAAATCAGGAAGTTGATAAGTATAAAGGTACGGATAAAGTGTATGGGTTGAACAACCTAACTTTCAGCAACGATACTATAAAACAAAATGGTATTTCTATTATGGTTAAGATAGGCGATATCAATCGTTAAGTAAATGAAAATTATAAAACATATTTTATGAAAAAGATAATTTATGCATTTATGGCGAATTCAACAAGCAAATTCTGCTTATTGCTCTGGCGTAGAAATACCAGTGGAAATGTTCTCTGATTGGCTAACTCTAAGACCTTATTTAGCAAAGGTTGTGCAAGCGCAGAACGAGGAAGAAAGAAACTCTTATGATTATGCCTATTAATTTGGGTTTGATTACAAAATGGTAGATGTTTAATATTATAATTGTAGATATATGGTAAATTCAAAAAAACTATCTTCTGAAGACATTCGCAAAGGGCAGGAGAAAATCAAGGAAGAGATTTATGCAAGGGCTAAAGAGTTGGGAATTTCAACAGATGACCTTTGGCCGTTGCCAGATGGAGTGTTCAATATCGAAGGCTATTGTCAGTCTTCTCCTCGTATCATGTGGATATTGAAACAGCCGTATGATGATATGAAGGAAGGTAAACCCTATGGCGGTGGTTGGGAAGTTTATGGTGCTTTCAATAATGATGATGCTTTCAAGAATACAACTTGGCAACCCATTATCTATAGTCTCTTTGGCATACGTAATCATAAACTTTATGGTGATAGCGATGTGCCATATATTCGTGATGATAAGTCTATGGTTGATTTGTTGAAGGATATTGCTTATATCAATGTCGATAAGATGCCAGGTTATAGATCTACTTCTGATGAAGAGTTGGCACAGGCTTATGAGCAGTGGAAAGACATTGTTGAAGAACAGATACGTTTGTATGACCCGCAAGTGATTTGTTTTGCCAATACAATGTGGCTTTTCAAGAAAGATTGGGGCATAGATGAGCACACTGAGCATGAGGTGGTTCCATTGGGAAATGACAAATGTATGTTTGTCTATAACAAGGATGGCAGATTGTGCCTGGATACCTATCATCCTGCTCAACGAGTTGTGAAAAGGGAAGATTATGTAGATTCCATTATAAAGGTAGTGAACAAGTTTAACGTGAAATAGAGTAGAATCACTTGTTGCATTACTGTTACAACTCAACAATATACTTCTGACCCTTTTTATAATGGGGCGAAGGAGATACAAGAGCAGTATATGCGTATGTACCAATTCGACTATAAGAAGAGTTGTTGCAGCAAAGCAGATTTTGAGTTTAAGCAATTAGACTGATATTTAGAAAAGAGGGTGAATCATTAACTTATGACACACCCTCCTTTTTATTTTATTTAAGTTTTCATATAGAATCTT
Organism: Prevotella sp. AM42-24; assembly: GCF_003461825.1. Taxonomy (NCBI): domain Bacteria; kingdom Pseudomonadati; phylum Bacteroidota; class Bacteroidia; order Bacteroidales; family Prevotellaceae; genus Prevotella; species Prevotella sp. AM42-24. The sequence continues at coordinate 10,508 of NZ_QTXV01000047.1, forward strand.
TATCCAACAAGAAATCAAAACGTCCATAAATACGATGCCGTCATCGTTTTGGTATTTCTTGATGAGGTCGCCTGTTATCACATACTTCATAAAACTATCGTCTATACGTAGCAAAGGTAGATATTAGTCTCTATATTTACAATCATAACAGGAAAGATTTTTGCGGATTTCCGCATTTTTCTTTTGCAAAAATAATACTTTTATTAATTCTATGTCGAATTTTTGCGGATTTCCGCAGTTTTCTTTCGCAGAATTAACGGTTACGGCTTGATATTTTAAGTTCGGTGATTTGTCGAATTCCATAGTTTTTATTCTTTTCTCTGTTTTCAAGAAAAAGATACAACTTTATCACAAAATTCCATGCTTTTCTCTCTTCGCTATCACATTATTCCCTATTCGTTATACTTTTTTAATCTCCCTTTTTATCCGCTTTCAGAAAAAAGATGTACTTTTGCCGCTCAATTCATGAAAGACAAGATAAAGGATTGGATTATACAAAAACATGATAAGAGGAAGCAAAGGACTTCCATTGGATTTTATAAAATGGAAAAGAAAGAGAAAGTAAATAGCGTGCAAGAGATTGCAGCAGATAAGAATAAGGATTATTCCGCTGATGCGGATAGAGTAAAGGAAGTATATAAGGTGACGATTGCGGGAAGCATCATCAATGTGGTGCTGCTCGTGCTGAAGTTTGCTGCAGGTATTCTCGGACATTCGGCAGCCATGATAGCGGATGCCATCCACTCGCTTACTGATTTCGCTACCGATGTGGTGGTACTGGTATTCGTTAAGTTAGGTAATAAACCGAAGGATAAGGACCATGATTATGGTCATGGCAAATACGAGACGCTTGCCACAGCCATCATCGGTATTTCGCTCTTCGTGGTGGGTGTGATGATCTGTTATTCTGGTGTAACCAAGACTTATCGTGCCATCTGCGGCGAGACACTCCAGCAGCCGGGCGTTGTGGCCTTGATTGCAGCCATTGTAAGTATCGTGATGAAGGAGTGGGCTTATCAGTTTACGGTTAAAGCCGGAAGAAAATATCATTCCGAGGCTGTCGTGGCGAATGCCTGGCATCATCGTAGCGATGCTTTATCGAGCATCGGAACGATGTTTGGAATAGGTGGAGCCATCATCCTGGGAGAAAAGTGGGCGGTACTCGATCCGCTGGCTGCCATCGTGGTAAGTGCCTTCATCATCAAGGCTGCCTGGGGACTGGTGATGCAATCTGTGAAAGAGCTGACGGATGCCAGTCTTCCGGAAATGGAGGAAGATGAAATCCTGAAGATTGCGAACGAAGAACAGGGAGTAGGAGAGATTCATAACCTGCGTACTCGTCGCATCGGAAACAAGATTGCCATAGAAATGCACGTCCGCATGCCGGGTTCTCTTTCGCTTTATGAGGCACATGAGCATGCTACCCATATCGAACGAAGATTGAAGCAGCACTTCGGCGCAGATACCCATGTGGGAATCCATCTCGAACCGATAAAAGTGAACGGAAAATATCAGAAACCGGAATAAAAGTAGATAGAATTACTAGTTATAATTGTCGGAAAATGGGTTGAAAAATGTATTTTCCGACAATTATACGGACTCCAGCTAACAATGGTTACTATGTATGGAGTAGTGCATAATGCTTATTGAAACCGCATCTGGGCGAGGTGGTAGCAGATGACCTGTTTTTGTGAAAAGTTGTAAAAATGGGCGATTGTTTACCCATATCTCATAAAAAATCATAGATATGGGTAAAAAATCGCCCTTTTTCTTGTTTTGATAAAAAAAAATATAATATATTTGCACTTGGTTTTAAAAAGGAGAAATATGGCATCTGAAAACATGTTAGTTGGTAGAGAACGGGAGTGTAATGAGTTGCGAAGGGTTATGGAATCTGACCGTTCGGAATTCGTGATAGTATATGGGCGGCGAAGAGTCGGTAAAACTTTCCTCGTTGACCAATACTATCAGGGAAAGTATGACTTTACCTTTGTGGGGGGACATAATCTTTCTCGCCAAAGACAACTTACCAATTTTGCTAAAGCCCTGAAGAAATTCTCCGGGGTAAAGCCAGAAAAGTTTGCCGATTGGTTTGATGCCTTTGATGCGTTGGAAGAATATATAGAATCACTAAATGAGAATAGAAAGAAAGTTGTTTTTATCGACGAGATGCCCTGGATAGATACCCAAAAGTCAGACTTTGTGTCTGCTTTGGAGAACTTTTGGAATGGTTGGGCTGCTCGTCGTAGCGACATTGTGTTTATTGCCAGTGGTTCAGCTACATCTTGGATGGTTGATAATCTGATAGAGAACCAGGGTGGACTGCATGCTCGAATCACGAGCAGCATTTACATTCGTCCGTTTACGCTTAAAGAAACAGAAGAATACTTGCAGAGGAAATATTGCAAGTGGGATAGATATCAGATATTGCAATGCTACATGGTGTTTGGTGGAATTCCGTTTTATTTGAGCTTGATTAATCCACAAGATAGTTTAGTGCAAAATGTGGATAGAATGTTCTTTTCGCATAGTGCCATCATGAGGAGCGAGTTCGACGAATTATATAATGCATTGTTTAGTAATGCAGAGTTATATATCAATGTGGTAAAGGCCTTGGCAAATCATCATGGAGGGATGTCCAGAGCAGAGATAGTTAAGGCTGTGGGTGTGAATGGTGGTACTCTTTCGCGGGTGTTGACAAACCTTGAGCGATGTGACTTTATCTCTCGGAGCCACAATTTCGGGTGTAAGACGAGAGAGGCTAATTATCGCTTGATAGATTTCTATACCTTATTCTATTATAAGTTCATAGCTCAAGATACGTCTGGCGATGATTTGTGGTGGAGCCATAATTTTGAGTCTCGTTTGGTATCTACTTGGCAAGGATTAACTTTTGAAATAGTGTGTCTGGTGCATACGGATGCCATCAAGAAGGCACTTGGCATTTTGGGAATGGCAACGGAAGTTTCTTCGTGGCGCAAAACAGGTAATGATAAACAAAAAGGGGGACAGATAGATTTGGTCATCAAGCGAGCCGACCGTATCATCCATTTATGTGAAATGAAATTCAGTAAATCGGAATATCATATCACGGAATCTTATGAGCAACAATTGCGAGAACGCATGGAGTTGTTCAGAATGGCGACCAAGACCAAGTTCTCGCTTGTCAATACATTCGTCACAACTTATGGCGTGGCAGATGGCAAGCATCATAGCATCGTGCATAGTGAGGTGAAGATGGAACAGCTATTTGGATAAAGGAAAGGGTAGGGATATCATTACTTTGCCTGAAGGTAGTATGAATGTAAACTTTGTGAAAGCAGATGGTAAATTTTATATGATGCTGAGCATTCACGTAGCAGGAGAGGATCAAACTATTATTTACTCATTAGACAATTTAAGCACAGCTATTACCGAGCTGGCTCGAACCGATGCAGTGAATGTTAAGAGATTTTTCAACATGGCAGGTATGCCAGTCGATAAGAGTGCAAAAGGTGTTGTTATTCAGCAGGGTGGAAAGAAATACATTAACAGATAATAAGAAGGAAGATCAAGCAATGGGGCAAACGGAATAGAATGTCCCGATAAAAAAGGAACGAGCCTTGAAGTAACTGATGAAAAGTTTGCTTCAGGGCTCGTTTTTATTATATTGTCAGTTTATTACCAGCCGAGATTTACGCTGGCTCCTGCCATAATCCACAAACCTGGCTGCTTAACAGCTGTGAGGTCGTAGTAGCGGTGGCAAGTGATGTTGTCGGCCTTTACGAAGATATTGTATTTCTTCTCATCCCACATCAGCTTGCAATCCACCTTGGTGTATGGATGATAACCGTTCATTCTCTGCTGCCATCTTACGCTCCAGGATGCTGAAAGCTTGCTCCAAATCTGGTGATCCAGACCGAATACAGCCTTGTGCTTCAGATACTCCAATGCGTAGAGTGATTTCAGGATGTTGGTCTCGGTCTTATGATCCTGATAGATGTAAGCATAACCCAACTTGATGCGGGTAATGAAACTGTTTGGTACCAATTCTCTCATGTAGATAGTAGCATCCACGTTGTAGCCCATGTTGTTGAGCTTTCCGATGTTCATTACGTGATACTTGCTGTCGTTCTGCTCGGTCACGGAAGTCTGAACCCAGTCAATCATGTTGGTGCCGTGCGCATAGAATCCGCTTACGGTTGCGGCAAATCCTGTCTGACGATATTGTGTTCCTACCTTGAAGGTTGAGTTCTTCTCCGGGTTCAGGGTGAGGTCGCCTTGCTGCACCGCATTACTCATGTATAAGTCGGTGTAGGTAGGCATTCTCAAAGCCTTGTTCCAGGAAGCGTAGAACTTCCAGTTGTCGTTAGGACGATAACTCATATCCACACCAGGATAGAAGCGGAAGTCGTTGTCTAAACCTGTATTCTTGTTAGCCAAGACACCAGCCGACAAGGTGAAACCGCCGAAGATGAAGTTGTGCTCCAGCATGATGTTGGTATTGGTGCGCTCACCCTTTCGGGTATATTGACGGTCAGAACCCGAGATGTCCTTGTAGTCTTTCTCTGCGAGTTCCTCACCCAATGCAGTAGAGTAGATGCACTCCTTGCTGATGTCGAAACCTACAGCAGTCTTACCCAAAGCCCAAGCTACGTTGGCATTCAGTCCACCACCATAAACATCGAGGTCGTGATAGTTTTCGCCTATCTGAGTTCCACGAATCAATTGATAGTGGTCCTTGAATTTGTTATAATAGAATTGAGGCGCAATCTCCCAGGTCTTCTCCTGGTTGTGCAGACTCAGATTGAGCGAAGCCAGACCGTGGTCTGTCTTCTCATATTGGTTGTTATATTTGGCGCTGTAGAAAGTGTTAGCACCGTAGCTTTGGGTAGCGATACCCAACTGTGCGATGATGTCAAAACGCTGGTCGTAAGAGAAAGCGAGATTGCCGTAGCCCTGTCCTTTCTCGAAGTCGCTGTTGTCTGTGCCACCATCCGAGCGCTTGTAGCCTCCGCTTACAGAATAAGCATGAGTCCACTTGCTCGTTTCAAAAGCCGTCTGCACACGTCCCTGTGCTCCGAAACTTCCAAAGCTTCCGCCTTCTACACTCGCAGATATTCCATCATTCTGTGCCTTCTTGGTCACGATATTGATGGCACCATTGAAGGCTGAAGTTCCGAATAAGCGCGATGCTGCCCCCTCGAGCACTTCGATGTGATCGATGTCGGCAAGAGCTACAGGAAAATCAGAAGCATTATGACCAGTCTGAGGATTAGAAATGTTGACGCCATTCAGGAGAATGGTAATCTGGTCGAAGGTTCCACCATTGATGGAGATATCCGTCTGAACACCAAAGCCACCACGCTGACGGACATCCACGCCGGTAGCTAATTTTAATACATCGTTGATAGTCTGCGCAGCCGCACGATGAATATCATCGCGGGTAATGACAGACACAATCTTAGGTGACTGTTCTACAGTCATCGGCGCACGAGATCCGGTAACGCTCACCGCATCCAACTCATAAGCCTTTCCGCCCTTATAAAGGGTAGAATCTACTTTAGTTCCTTCGGTGCTTACTCCTTCTGCTTTTGCATGGCTCAGAGTAGCAACGCTGAGCGCACCCACAAGAACCTCTCTTCCCAAAACAGAGAAAAGTGCGTAGCCCTTGTTGGAGAAGCGGTTGAACTTCAGGCTGTTGCGCTTGTTGAAAATTGTTTTGTACATTAAATTAAAATGTTTAAAAATAAATAATAAATGGAAGCCATCGGTACGCTTTGCCGCTGGCTTTCGGGGTGCAAAGGTACTGATAATAACAGACCTGACCAAATAAAATTCGATTTTTTTGCAAAACGGTCCTTTGTATGGATGTGTTTACTGTCCCTTGTATGATGTGTTTAGATTAGAATAGGTTATATGATTCACTCTTCCGTAATACTATTATCTTATACCTACAAGAAGTTTATGGTCGTCGACGTTGAACTTGTGTTCGGCATTGTTGAACTTATGTTCAACGTTGCTGAACATAAAATATATAGGGGAATGTGAACAATTCTGGGTGGTTTAACGATTTTAGTTGACTACTTTTAGCGTTATTGTTAATACGTGTTGACCCAGTTAGCCAGCTTTTAATAAACATTCTTAGGGGAGAAAGAGAAATCCCTCCCAAATCAAGAGCCGGAAAGCCCTTGTTTGAGAGGGATGGATGTATGGTGCATAACCTGACGGCTATGACTTCATGAATCTTAGAACACTACCTTTTTACCCTTGTTGGTGATGTAAAGATGTCCCTTTACAGGGTTCTGAATCTTTCTACCCTCAAGGTCGTAGTAGATGATGTCTGCATCCTTGTCATCTGTGATAACACCATTGATGCCAGTAGCAGTGCCCGAAATATTCAAGAAATCTTTCCAAACTTGTGCATTCTTATAGGCATCCAAACTTTCGGCAGGAACGTAAAGAGTGCAATTTTGGTAATGTGTATCTCTGAATACCAAGTAATTTTCTTTATCAACTATAGGAGGAACTATAGACAGACAAGTTATTTGTTTCAAGTCATAACAAGTGAACAAGTCTTGATAAAATTCTGTAACATCCTTTCCAAGAGTTAATTTTTCTATTGAGTTGTTGTAAAAGGTTTCATTGTATTTTAAACCATAATTTACCATACCTTCAAGGTTTCTACCTAAGTAAACTCTTTTTAGACTTGTGCCAAAATCTTGATAACCATCGATGCTCAAAACTTGCTCGCTGTCGTCAATAGTTAGTTCTTCTATCGGATTGTTACCAAAAGCGTGACTCTGCAATTTGTTTACAGTAGATGGAATGGTCAACTTACTGATGTTGTTCCAATAAAAAGCATTCTCGCTGATTTCTGTAATGTTGGCAGGGAGACTTACCTCATTGAGCGAGCAATGATAGAAAGCATATTTTCCTATTGATTGAAGAGTAGAGGGAAGCGTTACACCAATAAGGTTTGTTTGGTCTTTAAATGCCTCATAAGAAATGTACTTGATGCCTTCTGGTACATTGATGATTGTGTTCGCTGGCATACAGTTCTCGCCTTTATATTTATAGATGGTATTGCCAATCGTCATCAACCCGTCAGGTTGGTTTTGATACCATTTTGTTGCATCGAAGGCTCCGTTACCAACATAATCTATGTTGCCAAGGTTGATGTCTTCGAGATACCAACAATATGCAAAAGCATCATTCCCAATAGATAAAGTATTCGCACTCTTTGCCTTTGGCTCCATTCTTGAAACACTCTTTAGAATATCACATCCATAAAAAGCACTTGCTCCTATGCTTGTAATCTGAGCTGGTAATATGATTTCTTTTACATTTCCACAATTATTGAAAGCATTATCAGCAATTTCTGTCAATGTGGAAGGTAAGGAAATGGTTGAAAAACCTAACTTGCAGAAATGATTGCTAGGTATGCGAGTGATGCCTTCTGGAATTTCCAAGTGAGTACCCAAGTCTTGTCCATCTATATTGATTGTTCCGTCTGCAGCAATAGGACTTGCTGTAAGTTCCAAGTTGCACCATTGCTTCATGCTTCCTGCATATTTTACATTTTTGCCTTGTGGAAGAGCACCCGTAATCTTTTGCAAGTCTGTGCCGATAATAAGATTGGTAGCCGTTACGCCAGTAAACGCATTTTTGCCAATGCGCAAGTGCTTGATGCCTGAAGCTACCGTAACGTTGTCGATAGTGCCTTTATAACCATAGAATGCCATAGGGGAAATGGAATCCATGTCTGCTGTGAATACAATGTCTTTCAATTGCATTCCATTGCGGAGGTAGAAGTTCTTGGTATAAGAAATGGGGTTGGTATCAAGTGGGTAATAAGAGCCGCCGTCACCTTCTTCGTTTATGTCGTAGTCATTAAAAGTTATTTTTACCCAGTCGCTAAGTTGACCTTCGTAGTGCAGTTCCTCCAACTTGTTGAACTCGCTGAAAGCTGCAGGACCAATGTATTTGAGAGAAGCTGGTAATTTGACATTAGTAACCTTGCTGTCGTTCATGAATGCAAACTTCTCAATGCGTTCCAAGCCTTCTGGCAAATTGATGGAAAGCAATTTTGTGCATTCATAAAAGGCATAGGCAGGAATGACCTTTAGATTGTCGCTAAATGTGACAGATGTAAGACTTTCGCAATGCTTGAAAGCAGATTTACCCAAAGAGGTAATGGAGTTGGGTATGACTATGGAGGTAAGACTTGTACATTCTTCGAATGAGTTGTCCTCTATAGTCTTGATGCCATTTTGTAGTTGAATGTCAGTCAGTGCAGAACAACCATTAAAGGCACTTTCGCCAATAGAAGTCACATTTTCAGGTATGACAATTGACGTTAAGGCCGAATACGAAAAGGCATGGTTACCTATGTAAGTTAAAGATTGAGGAAGATTGACAGTCTTTAGTCCTGTAGCGTCAAACGCATATTCTTCAATCGTGGTAATGCTTTGTGGGAGATTTATCGTTGTCAAAGAAGAACAACCCAAAAAGGCACTCTTGCCGACAGTAGTGATAGGTCCTCTTGCTGTGAAAGTTGTCAGATTGGAGCAATATATAAACATTTCGTCATATATTTTAGTAAACTTTACCCCCAACTCTATGCTTTTCAATGACTTAAACCAAGATGTGTTGTTGATATTACGTCCAAGATAAAGTAACTCAATATTACTCTCGCTTCCAAAAGGATCTCCTTCGAAGTTTAGTATGTCATCACAATCTTCTATTGTAATGCTTTTCAGATTCTCCATTCCGTTGAAGGCGTAATCGTCAATTGTTGTAATATTTTTAGGAATGGTAAGAGATGTGATGCTACTGCATCCTTTCAAAGAATGAATACATGTCATGCTTGTTGGGATGGTTATACTTGTAAGGGATTTGCAGTAATCACAATCTATGGTTTCGACAGAGTTAGGAAGAGTGAGGCTCTTAAGATTGACACAAGAGTTGACATTAACTTCCTTGACTGCTGCTTGTATGTTGAGGCTTGTTATGTTGTTGTTATCTTTAAAAGCATTATCAGCTATCTTACAAACCTTATAAGTGTAAGTTTTCTTTTCCCACTCGTCGTAATATTGGATTTCTGCAGGAATTGTTATATCGCCAGAATACTCTCCTTCGGCAACATAGGCAACTTCTCCAATATACTTGTCATTTTCATCATAAGCACTTGTCAAATCATAATTTATGCCATCTGCTTCTATAGCGTATGTGCCAAGACTAAAACAAAGAATGGCAAATAATGTTAGTATAATCTGTTTCATTTTCTATGAATAAAAAATGGCGTGTAGCCGTTCGTGGCTTGTTCGAACTTCAGGTTACCGCCAAGTGACCTCGCACGTACACAAGCACAGAACGGCCCACGCCAAAAGAGGCATGAACCTTCTATCTGCTTGCTCTCACGTGCGAAAATTGGCGGTATTCGAAGTTCGGAGAACAAGAGCTAAAAGCTCAATATCTTAAAAAAATATATCGAACGGCGACGCTTTGGTTAATTTTATTGTTATCTGTATCCCCTGAATTTGCTGTATGTGGATAAGCCATAAGACTATCATCCGCCATACAAATTGGGGATAGGGTAGCAAACCCGATGCTGCGTCGTTATTCTTTTCTTTCTGTTTCTTACTTCACGTTTTGGTTATTACTTAGGCTTTGCTCCTTTATTTGTTGAGGTGCCACAAGCCCCTTATCATTGGCAAAATTAAGAAAAATATTCTATACTTCCAAACTTTTCGGCATAAACCATGGAAAAATGTTGAAAATATCTCTCGGAAAGCAATGGACTTTCGAATAAAAATACTATCTTTGCAGCGTGTTAAAGTTGGAAAAGTGGCAGAATTTGCTCGAAATATGGTTGGAAAAGCTCCATAATTCTGCCAGATAATGGTTGGAAAAAGTAACAAGAATATGCTTAATAGAAAGATATACTGTTATTTACGTAATTTCTTCGAGACGGAGAAGAAGGCTCTTCTTATTTCTGGTGCTCGTCAAGTTGGCAAGACATTCGCTATCCGCAAGGTTGGAAAAGAATGTTTTGCAGATGTCGTGGAAGTGAATTTCCTTAATAGTCCTGAGTGTAGGAAAGCTTTCAAGACACCTACGGACGCAAAGGAAATTCTATTGCGTCTCTCGGCTCTGACTGAGAAGAAACTTGTTCCCGGGAACACGCTTATCTTTTTTGATGAAGTACAAGAATGCCCTGAGATGGTGACGGCCATTAAGTTTTTGGTGGATGAGGGCAGTTATCGCTATGTGATGAGTGGCTCATTATTAGGGGTAGAGTTGAAAGATATTCGAAGTGTGCCAGTTGGCTATATGGCAGAGAAAGAAATGTTTCCGCTTGACTTTGAGGAGTTTGCCGAGGCTGTGGGGATGAGTGCTGATGTGATGAAATATGTGAAAGAGTGTTATGAACAACGCAAAGTGGTGGATGAGGTGGTGCATGACAAAATGAATGACCTCGTTAGGCTCTATCTTATCATTGGCGGAATGCCTGAGGCCGTTCAGAAATATATTGTAACCAACAATTTGCAAGTGGTTAGAGAGGCGCAAAGAGCTATCTTGCATCTTTATGGAAAGGACATCGCTAAGTATGACCCTAAGAACAAGTTGTATATCAAAGACATCTTTGACTTGATTCCTTCGGAGTTGAATGCCAAGAATAAACGGTTTATCTTGAAAGCATTGAATGAAAAGGCAAAGTTTGAACGTTACAAGAACTCTTTCTTGTGGCTTGCCGATGCTGGTGTAGCTCTGCCTACATATAATGTAGAAGAACCACGCTTGCCTTTGAAGCTAGGTGAGCAAAGAAATTTGTTTAAGTTATTTCTGAGTGATGTGGGGTTGTTGGCGAGTCAATATGCTGCCAATATAGCCATTGACTTGCTTACTGGCAAGTCAGAAATCAATTATGGTTCCATCTATGAGAATTTTGCAGCCCAAGAACTTCGTGCTCATGGTTATGCTCTTTACTACTTTAATAATAAAAAGCAAGGTGAGCTGGATTTTGTGGTGGAGGATAAGGGAAAGGTGCTGCCAATAGAAATCAAGTCTGGTAAGGATTATAAGCGACATAATGCACTTTCTAATGTGATGGGTAATGAGGAGTATGATATTCCTCATGCTATCGTGTTCTCCAATGGCAATGTTGAGGTCGTCGGCAGGATTCTCTATTATCCGATTTATATGTTAATGTACCTTCAACCCGAAATGTTGGCGGAACCGATATTTAAGTTTAGTCCTATCTAAATATAGAGGAAGAAAAAATCCTCAGAAAGCAATGGACTTTCGGATAAAAATACTATCTTTGCATTAACTTCTGAGGAAAATGGCATGGATATTGCTCATCTACCCCTATAATTTATAATTAAACAAGGTATATAAGAAAGGAATAAGCAAATGGAAAAGTTTGATGTTAAAACGCTCAATGATAACGTGTTCGAGACTATCGGCAAGGAATGGATCTTGGTGGCTGCAGGCAACAAGGATAAGTTTAATATGATGACTGCTTCTTGGGGATGCCTCGGATGGTTGTGGAACAAGCCTGTGGCTGTCATCTTTATTCGCCCAGAACGTTATACTCATGGGTTGATAGAGGAAAATGAATACTTGACATTCTCTTTCCTCGGTAAGAACGAGGAGGCTCGCAAGATTTATAATTTCTGTGGTTCTAAGAGTGGACGTGACTTCGATAAGGCGAAGGAGACTGGTTTGACACCTGTGGCAACCGACAACGGAAGCATTGCTTTCGAGCAGGCTCGCATGACCTTCGAGTGCCGTAAGCTCTTCAAGGATACAATGACTGCTGAGAAATTTCTCGACAAGAGTCTCTTGCAATGGTATGGAGAGAAAGGTGGATTCCACGATGTCTATGTGGTGGAAATCGTAAATGCCTATACTAAATAACAATAAACGAAACAATGGCTCAAGAACAAACAGCAATTCGAGAACGTCAGAAGACCCGATTAAAGGAACCAAGACGTTATGTGGTGATGATGTTTAATGACGACTTCACACCGATGGATTTTGTGGTGGACATCCTTCAGTCCATCTTCTTCAAGTCGGCTGAAGAGGCAGAAACAATCATGCTCAAGGTACATCATGAAGAAAAAGCCGTGGTGGGAACTTATAGCTATGATATTGCCAAGAGCAAGGTGGAGAAAGCCATGGAGCGGTCTCGCTCACAAAAGTATCCGCTGAAGCTTACTTACATGCCAGAATAAGTAAAACAAAATGTGGGAATTTCCCACCTAAAAAGAAAGGAAGTTATTACGATGGATAGTATGGGATTGACCCGATATATGAGTGCCTTGATGGATGATGCTCTCAAGCAAGCGCGATTCTTCGACCATGAGTTTATCATGCCGGAGCACTTGCTCTTGGCACTCTTGCGACAGTTCTCTTTCTGTCAGGCTCTTCAGGAGGAAAACGTGGACTGTTTGAAAATGCATGAGGATTTGGTAAATTGGCTTGCCAAACAGGAGCGGGTTCCTTCAACAATTAAATATTTGCCAGAACCTTCATCTCTTTTCAAGACGATGTTTGGTACAGCTTGTGCCCTGGCGGTGACTGCAGATAGAAAACTGGTTCACGTGACTCATTTCGTGCAGGCGATGCTGGGGCTGCAAAATTCAGAGGCAGCATTCCTGTTGGGAAAGGCTATTGGCGACAGACAGGGAGAATTCCTTGCCAGCGTAGATAGCTTTTACCCTCTTGAGGGTGATGCTTCTGATACAGGCATCATGTCAGATGAAATGGACGATGAGTATGATGATGATTATGACGAAGAAGGGCGTAATATGCCGGATGACTGGCACCAGCTTGTAACTTGTATCTCCAGAAAGGTGGATGAACATAATCCGCTCATCGGAAGAGAGCAGGAACTGGATCGTACCATCCAGGTGCTTTGCCGTGCAGAGAAGAATAATCCTTTGCATATTGGTGAACCGGGAGTAGGAAAGACGGCTTTGGTCTATGGGCTTGCCAAACTTATCAATGAAGATAAGGTGCCTGATCGTCTGAAAGGTGCCCGCATCTACAGCATGGACATCGGACAGATGTTGGCTGGTGCCCAATATCGTGGTGATTTTGAGAAACGCATCAAGCTGGTCATGGCTGGTGCAGCCAATGAAGGTAATGTCATCATCTATATTGATGAGATTCATAATATCATTGGTGCCGGACGTGGTTCTGACGGCAGTCTGGATGCTTCCAATATGCTCAAGCAGTATCTGGAGGCTGGTGACATCCGCTTTATCGGCTCTACTACTTACGAGGAGTACAACCGCTATATGTCTAAGAGCAAGAGTATTACCCGCAGATTCCAGCAGATAGACATCAAGGAACCTTCTGAGGAGGAGACTATCAAGATATTGGAGGGATTGCAATATAAGTATAATAAGTATCATGGCGTGACTTACCGCAAGGATGCATTAGAGTATGCTGTGCGTGCCAGTGCCAAATACATCAGCAACCGCTGTCTGCCTGATAAGGCCATCGACCTCATCGACGAGGCGGGTGCTTATCTGGAGGTGCATCCTGTGGAATATCGCCAGCGTTCTTACGTTACCAAGGCGATTATCCAGCAGATTCTTACCAAGGTTTGTAAGATTGACGCAGCTGCCATCAAGGATGAGGATAACGATGCTTTGGCAACGCTCCAGCAGCGTATGATTGACAAGATTTATGGTCAGGATAAGGCGGTAGATAAGGTGGTTGAGGCTGTGATGATGGCAAAGGCTGGCTTGATAGATGATGACAAACCATTGGCTTCGCTCCTCTTTGTGGGACCTACCGGAGTGGGAAAAACCGAGGTGGCAAGACAGTTGGCTAAGGAACTCGGCATAGAGTTGGTGCGCTTTGATATGAGTGAATATACCGAGAAACATACCGTGGCAAAACTCATCGGTTCGCCTGCCGGATATGTGGGTTATGAAGATGGAGGTCTCCTGACCGATGCCATCCGCAAGACGCCAAACTGTGTGCTCCTGCTCGATGAGATAGAGAAGGCGCATAGCGATATCTATAACATCCTGCTCCAGGTGATGGATTATGCCCGATTAACCGATAATAAGGGACAGAAGGCTGATTTCCGTAATGTGATTCTCATCATGACCTCAAATGCTGGAGCTCAGTATGCTTCACAGGCAAATGTAGGTTTCAATAGTAATGTTTCCCGTGGTGATGCGATGCTTGCACAGGTGAAGAAAACCTTTAAGCCTGAGTTTATCAACCGTCTGTCTGATATGGTGGTGTTCAATGATATGGATAAGCACATGGCAGAGTTGATTCTCCATAAGAAACTGCGTCAGCTTGATGAGAAGTTGGCTGCCAAAGGTGTGAGTCTTAGTCTGACGGATACTGCTTTCGAGCAGATGCTGAAGTGGGGCTTTACCAAGGAGTATGGTGCCCGTGAGATGGACCGTGTCATCGGAAATCGTCTGAAACCGCTTTTAGTGAAGGCTTTGCTCTTCGGCAAGTTGAAGAAGGGCGGTCAGGGTATCGTTGACTTTGACGGCAAGGAACTCATCATCAAGGATGTTCGTCCTTTAAAGAAATAATGCTAAAGACTATAGTTTTGAGTTATGATATTTCAGATAGATGATACTGCTGATGAGATTTACTTCCCTGATCCCCATCTTGGCGAATCAGACGGATGCTTTGCTGTGGGCGGTGACTTGAGTATAGACCGCCTGCTGTTAGCTTATAGCAATGGCATTTTCCCCTGGTACAGTTTTAGAGACCAGGAGGAACCATTATGGTTTTGTCCGATGAATCGGTTTGTCATCTTTCCCGATGAAATCCATGTGAGTCATTCGATGCGGACGCTCATGAATAAGGACAGGTATTCGGTGGGCATCAATGAGGCTTTCGATCGGGTAATCATGGAATGCGCTAAAAGCAATCACCGCAACGAGGAGGATGGCGCCTGGTTGGGCATGGACATCATACAGGCTTATACCAATCTCCACGAACAGGGGTTTGCTGCAAGTGTAGAGGTCTGGGACAAAGAGACCGATGAACTGGTAGGTGGTCTTTATGGAGTAACCATAGGAAAGGTCTTCATTGGTGAGAGTATGTTCTCAAAGGTTCCTTCTGCCTCCAAACTTGCCCTCATCTTCTTAGCTCGCTTTATGAAAGAACATGGAGGAAGAATGATAGACTGCCAGTTGGAAACTGCTCATCTCAAGTCGATGGGTGGCAGGTATATTTCCTACGAGGAATATATGAAAATCATGAATGATGATTAGGGCAATCATGCATGAAGCATAAAAGAGTTTCTCTTTTGAATAGAAAATAATAAAGGGGGTGTGTCATAAGTCTGTGACGCACCCCTTTTAA
>NZ_QTXV01000048.1:0-22223 GCF_003461825.1 Prevotella sp. AM42-24
TAATTAACCATAAATGTGTCTATCTATATCAGTATAAGTCAATTTTGATGCCTATGTAGCAGGAAACGCTAAACAATTTCTACTTTTGATGGTTGTTGGTGTTTTTATTTAGCATTTCTCGCTACTTTTAACTTCTGTTGGAGGTTTCGACGCACGTTTCTTGTCATTTTGGGATTCAACGAAGGTCTTGTTTTGCGTTTCTTTCTACATTCAAATGCTAACGGAGATATTGATGCGCGTTTCTTCCACCAATCAGAACAAACAAGAGCAAGAAACGGCGTTTCTTACATCTCTCAGCAGGAAATGCTTGAAATCGCATCGCTGAAGGCTGACAGAATAGGCGCAGACCCAGATACATGTGATTTCTAAAAATGTAAAAAGTTACGGAGATAATTCATGTTTTCCGTAACTTTTTACATAGCTGCTGATCAGTCAATATCTATTAATTGGAAATGCTTGTTGAAGGTCAAATCCAATCCATTAGCCAGTTCCACCTCGTATTCATTCTTATTTATTTCAATCTTTTTCACCGATTGTCCTGCATAATTATCCTTCAAGTAGTTCTTGATGGCTTGCGGAATCAGTTGGGCTGGCACGTTTCCCTGCTTGCAGTCAATCTCTGTAAGATTTCCCTTTTTGTCGAACTCCAGCTTCGTACCATTCTGCAGAACAACATCATAGCTTCTGCTGACAACACCCGACTCAATCGTAGCAAGCATCACCTTCTGACCATTGAAATGATTATTGAGCAAGGTCTGAGCCTTGGCAGGAAGGGCATTTACAGAAATAGGCTTGTCGTTGCCCGCATTCGCCACCATGTTGCATGAAACCATGCAGCAAATGGCAATCATCAATATTCGAAAAATTCTTTTCATAAGCTACAAATTAAAATTTTATAATACCTAAGTTGTGATGGATTTCTAAACACCATCTAAGAATTAGACGCAAATCTTGATTGAAAGTTTAAGAAGAAAGTCTATTACGGCTTCTGATGAAACTCCTTCCTTGTCTTGGCCATTGCTTCCGTAGCCCTATCGTGGGTCTCTATCAGCAATGGGTTTTTGTGATATTGCACAATCTTGACTCGGACAGAGTTGTGCCTTTTCTTTTCCTCAATGCATTGAACTATCAAATCCGGGTTGGCAGACTTTGATGTTGGAGTCTTGTCAAAGTTCTGAATATAGGCAGCGTTGGTCAGGAAGAGAATGTCGGAGCCTTCTGGGATTTCCTGCATTACCTTGATCATGAGGGTAAGCATCATGCGGAACTCCGTGGCGTGCAAGTCGCTGATTACATCACGGCTGATGATGTTGCCGTTATGCTCAATCACAACGGCAGCACCACCAGTTCGCTCTTTATGGCCATAATCACATGAGCCACCTATCCAAACGTAATATGTAAATGTATCTTGTGTCATAATTATTTCAACTCATAAAACTCCATAATATCCAGCATCTTGAACAATGTACCATCAATAGAAGAATGCCTGCTTTGATGAAAATGTCCGTAACACCAATGAGTGACATGCTGCTGATGTTCTTTCAGAGTTTCATACAGACTATTCATAACTTCACGTTCCTGCTGTATGTCTGATATCAGAGTTTTGTCGTTGCAAGTCCATTTGTTTATCCCTTCCTTACTTAATAATTCGCAGAAGGATGGAGACGTATGTGTTATAACAATGTCAACCTTCTGCTCAGACAAAATCGACATTAGTGCTTCTTTATTATAAGTCGGCGATTCGCTCTGCCAATAGTATGATGGAGAAAAATCGTCAACGACTTCCGTGTTACCAAAACGTAGCCGCTTTTGTTGTTCCTTACTCCATGCTTCAAGCCTATACGTACGGTCAATTGATATGGCTCCTCCTACACAGAGAATCGAATGGTTGCAAGCGTTGATTACAGAATAGTCTGGAATGGCAATGAAACGTTTGTGCTTAAAGCTTTTCCCATCAAAATACGCTGGGTTGTCATGATTGCCTCTTATGAATACAATCCAATTATTGGCATCATTCATACGTTTGGCGTTTCTTTTCACCATATTATCATAATAGCCTCTCTTGTCAAAACCAAATCCACAATCGCCTGCAACAATAACTAACGTGTTCCGCATTTGATATTGCACACAAATTTTATTCACGAGGAGATTAAAGTCGCCGTGAATATCTCCAGAAACAACTATGTCCTTACATTCTGGAAACTGATATATATTGTATTTTCTGCTATTCATCTTTCATGTTCTCCCAAAACGGAAGAAGTCTTTGCTGTAAGAACGCTATCACTTCAGTAAAAGGCAAGATGTCAGTGGACGTTATTTTACGTATGAAAGCAGTCCATCTGATCTGCATTTGCTGATTGCAGCCAAACTCTTTCCTGAAAAACATCGTGTTCTCATTATAAGGAGTGTGGCGATTTTCAAATGTATGTTTGATAGCTTCCTGTAATATTATAGGATTATACTTTTCATTCTGCAAGATTTTATAGAGATCATAATAATCCTTCATTCGACTACTTTGGTCTGCAAGATCCACAATTGCGTGCATCTTTTCGGCAATAACCGTTTCAAGCGAGTAGGCCAGAATATTGGCACTCGGCAGATGTTCTAGCAATACAGGATAATCAAGATCTATTGGGGAAGGTGTTACCACGTCACCAAAACCAATATCCATTGTTAAAACCTGGGCAATAGTGTCCATCTTGACAGGAATGCTGAGCCTAATCCCATGATAGTCTTTGAACTCTGTTATATTTTGTGCTGTAATGTGCTCCGTGTCAAATATTACGCCATCTTCCTCGTATGGCACAGAACAAATTTCTCTGAACGCTGCAATTATAGAAGAGCCTTCGTTGCTGATATTATTGCCAAGGAAATCTATATCCAATGTCGGACGAGCCGCAAATTTTTCGTATGCATACATGAGTGCACCTCCCTTCAGATAAAAATTTCCTCTATAATGAGTCTGTGATATTCTGTAGAGAAGTCTCTCTTGAAAATACCGAGTTAGGATAGTCTGATTAAAGACGTTTTCCTTTCTTGCAACGTTCAGCAATTTTGTACGTATTGACTTCCCGTAGTTTTTATTTTGTTCTTTACTCATAGCTTCACTTGTAGATAATTTTCCAGGATATTGCCAACACGCAATTGTCTGGCATAATCCATTAGTTTACTGATATTTCTTTCTGGTCTGGAAAGATAGTTATCGATGATTTCAGAACAGACATCAATGCCCACCTTGTTGCGGAACTTTACTGCATCGCATACGCATCGTTCTACATCATATACCTTTACCTGAAATCCATCTATGACTTTCTCCATCACGCCGATTTCAAGAATATTGGCAGTATAGTGATGGAGCTCTATCTTTGGGAATGAAGGTACTTTAACTTTTCTATCCCTTTTGATGGCGACATGATAAGCCTGCGGCAAGGATGTCGTAAGCTGATGGATATTCCAGGCAGACCAAAGGCAGAGGATTCCGTTGGGAACAATAGACTCAATATCAACCATACATGCTGACAATTGGTCTATGTTAGCATATACGCCACGGCAAACCTGAATCAGTTCACCTTGGCGAACGGCTTCCAGCATCTTGTAGTAAGCTGTTCGTCCTTGTACTTTGACGTTTGCAGATGATATGAATGAATTCTTTGTTTCCATAATTGTTCTTCTAATTTTGGTACAAAAATACCACAAATATTTTTAATTGTGGTACTTTTGTACGGAAATCTTTTAAAATCCACCTAATTTTTAATACCTTTCAACAGTATTATAGCTATTTTAGTACAAAAGTACCACAAATATTGCTAAGTGTGGTACTTTTGTACGGGGTGATAGAATGGACAATGCATGGTTATTTGCCTATTCCTAATTTTTCCTTTTATTTTATCTTCAACGTCCGCAGATATTCCTTCTGCTCGGGTGTGATTCTGTAGCTCTCGATGGCCTTCTGGATAGTCTTGTTGTGCGTCCAGGGAGCAAGGCGGTTTTGCTCGATGTAGGGAATTGTTGCGTCCCATTGCTTGGCGAGGGCGGTGGCAAAGAACCAGGCAACCATCATTTTTACGTAATACTCTTCGCTACTTACGGATGCAGGAATTTCAAGATGTTCTGCCTTGAAGTCTTTATCCAGGTAATGAGACATAAGTACCTCTATTCCAAAGCGACAAGTATAAACGTGTGACGATTTACTCCAAGTATTGATCTTCGCCAATAGCTCCTCCTTGTGTTTGGCAAACACCTTCGGAGACATGATGTCGCAAACTGCCCAGTTGTCCACGAATGGCAGGAAGCTGTCTGTCAGACGAATGCATTCCTCGTAGTCTTTCACCTCGGAAATGAGAAGACCATGAAGCATATTC
Organism: Prevotella sp. AM42-24; assembly: GCF_003461825.1. Taxonomy (NCBI): domain Bacteria; kingdom Pseudomonadati; phylum Bacteroidota; class Bacteroidia; order Bacteroidales; family Prevotellaceae; genus Prevotella; species Prevotella sp. AM42-24. The sequence continues at coordinate 4,362 of NZ_QTXV01000048.1, forward strand.
TCATCGTGGTATTCGTGAGGAAGCTGATGAAGGAATTCCTCGCATTCAGCCTCCTTTGTAAATACTTTTGCAAACTTGCGAAACACAGGAACACGAATGCCTATGAAACTCTCCACAGGCACTCCCGGTGTCAGTTTAGCTTGGAAAGCAGCATAATGCTTATCCTGCATGGCGAACAGTCTTTCTTGAAGTGAAGTCATAATTTCTTTGCTTTATATTGAACCTTAGTTAGAGCGATAGTTACTTATTCTGTAGGTTTCACCACAGCTCTCCACTCCATAAACTGCTTGGTCGTTTCTCCGCTATGATGGTCAAGGAAGAGACTGTGGGCGGTGTCGAGCGCAGCAATCTTCTGCATGTCCTCAGCATCAAGCTCGAAGTCGAAGAGGTTCAGATTCTCCTGCATTCGTTCCTTATGAACAGTCTTTGGGATGATGATTACATCGCTCTGCAGCAGCCAGCGCAAGGCTACCTGTGCGGCAGTTTTGCCATATTTTTCGCCAATCTGGGTGAGGGTAGGGTTGGTAAACATTCCGTTCTGACCTTCTGCCAAAGGAGCCCATGCCATGAGCTTGGTGCCAAACTCATCCATGAATTTTCGGGTCTCGTGCTGCTGGTTGAACACGTGCGTCTCCATCTGGTTCACCATCGGTGCAATCTCCATGTTTGAAGCCAGGTCTATGAGATGATCAGGGAAGAAGTTGCTCACTCCGATGGCACGAACCTTTCCTTCCTTGTAAGCTTTTTCCAAGTCACGGTAAGCACCGTAGCGGTCGCAGTAAGGCTGGTGGAGAAGCATCAGGTCGATGTAGTCAGTCTGCAGTTTGCGCAGACTCTCGTCGATGCTCTTCATGGTCTGTCCATCGCCATAGTTGGAAGGCCAGATCTTGGAAACGAGGAAAATCTCATCACGATTCACGCCGCTTTTCTTCCATGCGTTGCCCACAGCTTCCTCGTTGAGATAAGCCTGCGCAGTATCTATCATCCTATAGCCCACGCTGAGAGCATCCAGCACACAACGCTCACACTCATCAGGTTCCACCTGATAAACACCATAACCCAGTTGCGGCATTTCCACGCCATTGCTTAACTTCATCTTCTTCATAATCAATATGTTTTAAAGTTCATTTATTCCATTCTTCCATATTTCATTTCCACGCCTTCCTTATCATACTGCTTGCGCTTTCCGGTTGGAGGCTCAGTAAGCGTGATGCGAACAACAGCCGTGCGTGATAGGGAACGGGCGATGCTTTGGTTGAAAGCATCCATGTGTTGAGGAAGGAAGCGCTCACAGATTAGTCGGAGACCATGAATCTTCTCTGCATCCTCGGTCACGATTTCTACCTTACCGAATGCAATGGCTGATTTGAACTGCAGGGTGAAACTGCCGTCCTTCGGACCAACCGTAGGCGCACAACGTGTTACGGCTGAAAGGCAAACCTCAGGATGAGCCTTGATTGCCTCCAGCTTCTTGCCTTCCAAGGCACCATGAAAATACCAGTTCACATCATCATCTGATGCGAGTGACAGGGGTAAACCATAAGGCTTGCCTTCTTCGTCAATAAAACTGACCGTTATATACGGAGCCTTGTGCATTATTTCCAAAGCCCACTCACTATCCATTGCTCTTGATTTCTTTCTCATTTTTTAATCCTTTGTACTTAAATACTTTAACCATATCCTTGTCGCCACCCACAAGCTGGCTACATCTGTTCAGCATTCCGGTGTCAGAGAAACCGCATTTGTTACCTATATGTTCTAAATCCATTATTATGGTGCAAAAATAGTAAAAACTAGAATAGAAAACGAACTTTTGCTTGCTTTTCTGTTCTATTTTTGGCTATTATTTCAAAGCCTTGCCGTCAGAGAAAGCGTTGCCGACTTTCTCGCCCAGTTGGATATAGCCGTGATGAATAGGGTCGAAGACAATCAGCTCCATCTTCTCCATGTCTGGATTTCCGTCTTCTGCCAGGTACTTCTCATCTACAAGAATATTGACGATTTCAGCAACGAGATAATAGCCGGTTTCGCTTTCGTCATATTTCTCCTTGATGCGGCACTCCAGGGTCATCGGGAAATCGGTGAACACCGGAGCGTTGACCATGGTTGCCTTCTCGATGTTCCATCCCGTCTTCTCCATCTTCTTCGGGTCGTTCTTGGCAGAAACAATGCCCACGAAATCAGAAGCCACCATGGTCTTCTTGGTAGCGAAGGCAACGGTAAACTCGCCACCAAGCTTCAGGTTGTCTGTGGTGACGTGATTTCCCATCGAAATTATAATCTCCTTCATGTCCCACTGTCCAGCCCAGGCAGCGTTCATTGCGTTGGCAACTCCTTCCTTATTATATGTGCCGATAATCAGCACAGGCTGTGGTGCAAACCACGGCTTTGGTGCAAAACTTTTCATATACTTCGTACTTTATATTGTTATTATTTTCATGTGTAAATACGCCATCAGCGCAATCTGTATCACTTTAAAATCCTAACTCCACATCCTTGCCGAATGGTGCGAGCGAAAGACCGGCCATCTTGAAATGCTGTTTTCCCCAAGGAATGCCGATGATCGTTATACATAAGAGAAAGCCGAAGAACAGATGCATGATGCAAGCCCACAAACCTCCGAAAATCAGCCAGAGTAAATTCAACGGGATGCGAATGCAACCAGTTGGACTATTCGTTTCTCTTACTGTAGAACCAAAAGGCCATAGGCAGAGCAGACCAATCTTGAATGTCTGTATCGCAAAGGGAATGCCGATGATGGTACATGCAAGAGCCAGACTTCCGGTGAAATAACCGATGGCAGCTTCGAGACCTCCGAAGAGCCACCAAAGTAAGTTTCCTATTATGCGCATAAGATTATTCTTTTATATTCTTGATAATTTCTTGCCATTCCTGATGCTCTTCCAGATGATTGGTCTTTACCAGTACACTCTGGAAACCAAATCGCTTGCCAGCTTCGGCATTCTCTGCACGGTCATCGAAATAGAGAGTGGTGGCAGGATTCAATCCAGTCTGCTGTGTCATCTCTTCGTAGATTTCGATGGATGGCTTCTCCTTCCGCATGGCGTATGAGAGAAAAACTTCATCAAACAGCTCGTCTGTAGAATATCCCAGCTGCTTCATAAGACAGACCGATTTCTGCCAAAGCGTGTCGTTGATGTTGCTGAGCAGATAGACCTTGTACCGCTTCCGAAGCTTGACCAATGCCTCCAGTCTTTCCACAGGCAGATTGCCACACAACTCTTCCAGGACTTTCTCAATATCCCCGGTTGTGGTTCCTTTGCGGCAAAGGCTCAGCATCTCTTTCAATGTTTCTGCTTCTGCTACCAGACCATTGATATATTGGTGCATCAGTCTCTTGATCTTGCGGACATGGATTAGCCGCTTGAACGCCGTAACGCCCAGGCTCTCCATGGCTTTCACAACAGAGGCATCATCAATATTCACGATGACACCTCCATAATCAAAGACAAGTGTTTCTATCTGTTTCATACTCATTTTCCTGTTGTTAGAATTTATCTATCTCCGTGAAACGATTGAAAGTTCTGCCGTCCCTCGTAACTTTCCCGAAGAACATATCTTCCGGTCTTACCCAATAGGCTTGGTCTCCATAGAGAGCCTGATAAACCACCATGCGCTCCTGAGTCTCGGAGTCGAAGGCAGAATGGATGAATTTGTATTTGCCGCCCTTGAAGTGCTGGAAATATCTTTCTTCCTTTGCCGAAAACTCCATCATCATTTTCTGGGCAAGGGGAGCGTACCATGTCTTCACCTCCTGCTCTGTAGGCGTATGACCGCCAGGGAAATGGAAGGCTTGGTTGTAATGGTGCAGGAAGAGAGGGGAGAAGTGACCCAGGGTGTCCTGCTCACCAAAAAGTCCCCACACACGATCCTTATAATAGGGGTTGCAATGGTCAAACTGCACGGCTTCCAGCTCCGCAAACTCCTCAATCAGCGCCTCTTCTATCACCAGCCGCTGATTGCCGTCCCTTCTCGGAGCCTTGTATTCATGCTCGCCGATTCGCTCCTTCAGAAACTCCGTCATCATGAAATACGGATTGCCGAGCAGGGCAGGAATGCCCACCACAGGAGCCAGCATCTGGGCGAGGAAAGAGCCGCAGCTGTTGCCCAGAAGCAAGTCGGGCTGCTCCCGGTCGATGATGGAGCGAATCTCCTTCAGTGCCTCCTTGGGGTGCAAAGGGAGGTCGGGAGTCAGCACCACCGCCGTCCCCTCAAACGCCTCTTTCAAGGCTCTCGCCATCGGACAGCTGCCCGTAGCGAAGAATCCGTGTAGGAAAAGTATCTTCTTCATGCTCTAATCTTCAATGTCTTGTTTACTTTGTGTCTCTTTTCTTGATAGGTCCGGAGTGATTGCCTCTATTCAGTTTGATTCCGTGCTTATTGAGAATGCGGAAAACGGAGCTTCGGCTTCTGAATCCGCTGGCTCTCCAGATTTCATCTATCGGATGTCCTGCAACATAGAGGTTCACCACAGTCTTCTCTCTGTCGAGCTTCTGCATCTTGCTGGCAGAAACAGGAGGCAGGGACACAATCATCTTCTCCTGCAGCTTGATTACATGCTCTGCTGATTTCCTGAGAGCAAGGACTTCGTCGGGCAGGGAACCCATCATTACCAATACGTCAGATGGCTTGGTTTCCGGAAACAGGATGTTGCTGGAGTCAATCCGGTCGTGGATGCTGATGATGCGAATGACCTTGACCCGGCAGAATTCCAGGAATATTGCCAGTTCACGACTGCCACGCAAGGCGTTGGAAAATTTCGGAATCACCAGTTCATCGCCTCTTTGCAATGCTGCCATCAGTTGTTTCCACAGCGGTCTGTGGCGTTCGTTATCATCACTTTCTTCGATGATTCTTACACAACCGAACTCGTTCATCCATTTGCGGTCTTCTTCCAGTTTGTCATACTGGGATGTAGCCATGATGTAGCCTACTTTTGCCATATCAAAATGTTTTATTGACTGATAACTTGATAGTTATGCGCCTTTTGCGGCAGGATAACCCTGCATTAGGCACGGTCGAGTAAGTGGAGGGAATTTCACCCTCCCTTCTCTCGGAACCGTGCTTGACAGTCTCCCATCACACGGCTCTTCGTACTTAACTCTTTTGTTTCTTAGTTTATATTCTTTATTAACCTAGACGTGGATAGGGTACAAATCCCTTCACCCAGTGTGAAAACTCATTTCTGTTGTGTGCCGCATACTCCACAAGCCAGTCATACGCTTTGCTAAACTTCTTACCCTTGGAGAAGCGCTTGTACTTACGCATCACCCATCGGGTTAGTCGCTCATTGATGTAATTCAACACCTTGCGGAATTCAGATCTACCAAACTTCATATAGTAGTTCATCCATCCACTAATCTGCGTATCAACTTCATTGCTTATATCTAGCAGACAAGCAAAAGTCTTACGATTCAGTTTCCAAGCCCTTGCGGCTTCTTTAATCCTCTTCATCGACTTCTTGCTTATTGCAGGGAGAAAAGCAGTAAAGTTTTGACCCGTCTTTCTGTTTCTTGCACCTCTAGGTCTGAAGGTAAAGCCTAGAAAGTCAAAGGAAATATGCTCCGAGTCACCTCTTCGATTGCTATCCTTACAATAGACTATCTTTGTCTTCTCCTCATTCAGTTTCAATCCACATTCCTCAAAGCGTTTCATTAGAACAGCTTTCAAGAACTGGGCTTGCTTCTCCGATACGCAGTGGCAGATGGTGTCATCAGCATAACGCTCAAACGGAATCGTTGGATAGTTACGCGACATCCATTCGTCAAAGACGTAATGAAGGAACAAGTTTGCCAAAACCGGACCTATCACAGAACCTTGGGGAACTCCCATCGTTCGCTCTATCACTTCACCTTTCGATGTCTGATAGGGAACCTTGAGCCACCGCTCAATGTATAGAAGTACCCATTTCTCCTCTGTATGCTTGCGGATAGCCTTCATCAACAATTCATGATTGATTGTGTCAAAGAACTTACTGATGTCCATATCAAGCACCCAGGGAGTCACATAACAGCGCTCCTTAGCCTTGGCTATGGCTTGATGCGCTCCCTTGCCTGGACGATAGCCGTAGGAATCTTCCTTGAAGATAGGTTCGAGTATGGGAGTCAGTACTGATACTACTACCTGCTGCGCTATTCTATCTTCAATCGTCGGTATGCCCAGAGGGCGAGTACCGCCATTGGATTTGGGTATTTCTACCAGCTTTACCGCTTTGGGAAAGTAGCATCCAGAACTCATGCGATTCCATATCTTATAAAGGTTCTTGGACATTTCTTTGTCAAATGTCTTCTGGTCAACCTTATCGATACCCGCACTGCCCTTGTTTTCCTTCACCTTGTGGTAAGCTTCCCACACCAATCGCTTGTCTATTACAAAAGGTTTTGCCTCATTCATTGTTTCATCCTCAATTTCTTAAGTTGGACTTTAAATTTGGCTAAGCACGCTACCCCCTTCGCTCCATCCCCATTACAGAAACTTCAGCACTACTACGAGGTAGTCCGCCACAGACATGGACATCAGTACTTTCTGCCTTGCGTGTCACGGCTCTCAGCATTTTCCCTTAGCATTCCATGTCTATTTCTCCTGTTCCTCCAAAGAGCCCATGTCAAGTTCATGCCATCTCTACACCGCACACCCAGCAGACAGTAAACAGGTTTCCTCTGCCATTATCCCAAGATGAAGAATAGACCTTAGTTCTGATGTGACTTGCTAACTTTGCTAACGATGCTTCATCAATGGTTCACTTGCGTTCATCTCCTTGACACATACCTTACCAACCTTACGGAAGGCTTTCAATTGTCGTTCACTACCCATCTGTTTCCATCAGAGCAGCACAAAGTGGTTTGCAATCAGCACCTGCATGCCGAATGCGGTGGGTCTGCCACCATCTCTTTAGAAGTTACGACAGAAATTTATCAAATATAGCCAATATCAGACTTCATTCTGTCTCAGGACACACATTCTTCTGCAAAGATACGAATTATATTCAGAAATGGATTCATACTGCCTGGTTTTGTTGGTTCAGCAGACTTGATTTAACCTAATTTATAAATTAGGAGCGCATCTTCAATAATCATACTGCAAAGAGTATGAAACATAAAATAACCTAAAGTCTGATTGTAGTGTCGTTAATGTGGAATTTTATCTGTATCTTTGCACGCAAAATTTTCAATTACATGCCAATGGATAATAGGAATACAGTACAGTTGAACAGTTTTGTCGGTTGCCTCGGTAACTCTTCAGCAACAGGTCTCAAAAACCAAATGAAAGAAAGTAAAGCAAGTGAAAGAAAAACAACTCAGCAGAGTTTATTCTTTCACTTGCTTTTTTTATGTGCCTTACTCATGATCACCTCATGCAGTGGAAGTCGTCAATATGATTTCAAGTCTTCTGAAGATGCGTTGAAACAATACCAGGCTTTCTTTCAAACTATGAAAGGGCATTCAGACTCTGATGCAGAGCATCTTGCAGACTTCATCAACCAGTGGCACGAGTATGGAGACACCGTCTTGAACTACATCAGGAAGGATCCTTCGTTCAATGCGCACAGTGGGCTTTTCATGAAGTATGATCTGATTTCAGACTCCATCCGCACAGAACTGCTGGGGATGACCGGCAACTGTACTTTGAGTGATGTGGCTTATGTGAAGCTCCACACCTCTTTATATAAGGACAACAGGGAACTCGGCTCTCTGAAGGAAAATGCCATCAAGTTCTTCGCCACCTTGGATCAATCGGCTGTCTATGACCTGGAAGTTCACAGAGCCTTGGCCAACTACTCCAAGTTCCTGCTGAGCACTAAGTCGCATGGCATCAAGTCAAGAAAGGAACTCGTGGCGTTCCTGCATGAGGAAGACCGCCATTTCCGCACGTTCCTCGCTCATATCGACGAATGCTCATCCATTGGAATGACGGAAATCACCAACCATACGGCAGACATCTGTTCTGCCATCTACAAATCCGCTTCAAGGAATAAGTTGCCAGCTTCTGAGACACTCGTTCTCATGTCGATGCGAACAGACCGCCGTCTGATTCTCAACGCCCAGGTTTGCCGTGACGCTTTGAAGCGTGGAAAAATCAGAGATGCTATCCAAGCCAATGCCTATCTCTGGATGATATTGCAGCCCTATCTCTCGATGGATGCGCTGGCCATTGCCATGCTCACCCCGGAGCAGGCTCAGCTGATGACGGACATCGCCAAGGATTATCCTGCCATCATCACGAGACTTGAAGGCAAGCACCTTGTCAACAAGGAAGTGTCCAACAAGATTCCAGCCCAGCTGATGCGTCTTTACATATCAACCCTCTAATCTTTCATTATCATGTTACAGGAAGCTATCTACAAATTCAAGGCATCCGGCCCCATGCTGTTGCCAGAGCTGATTGACAATTATTGGATTGGCGAGATAAAGGCATACGAAGATTATGCCATTCTTCCCTACGAAGTGCATATCCCACAACCTATAGACAAGGTGATTGATATGTTCGAAATGAATGCCGACCTTGCCATTCTCTACCATCTGGAGCCATCAGTCCATACGGTGTTCGGACATGAATGCTGCGCCTACTGCTATCCGGTCACCGAAAGGATGTTCAAGATCAACTGCAAGACTTCCGCCGATGGACTCATCCACGAGTTGAATGTGACGATTTACAACTCCATCGAACTCATGTCGGCTGATCTTTTTGAAGACCTCCGGCTGCACGAGCGTCGCGGCACGTTCCGGGCTAAGCGAGAACACGTACAGATCATGAATGATTTCAACTGCGGTCTCTAGATGAACAAACAGACGTATTACCTGATTGCAGACATCATACAAAGATACAGAACATGGATAATAGTTAAAGATACGGAACTGCTGGTAGAGATGAGAATCCTGCAGGATGGGGTGTTGAAGCCCCTGTTTTACAAGGGACTTTCGCTCCAGAGTTACAGAGATCATTACTCTTTCAGAAAGAAGCGAACCTGGAAAATCAATGAATACGACTTGAACCAGGGTCTGGCAGCTCTTTGTAGAAAAGATCCGAGCGCCAAGGGTAGAGTAGAGAAGGGCACTCTCACCCAGCGTGATGTCGAATACATTATAGAGAAAGCATCCTTCGGAATCATCAAACTTGAATTAAGCGATTATGAGTACTAAACGAAAAGTATATACATTCTATATAATAGCCATCCTGGTAATGGTGCTTGTTCTGATGTTCTTTGATTTAAACATCATGGCCAAGGCGATTGTAGGACTGATGATAGTCTTCTGCGTCTTCGTAATGCGAAGCATTCAGACGGCTTACCAGTTGCCAGATGACATCGACCCTGATACGATGCTGCCGATAGAGCCTCATGGCAAATCGCCTGCAGCCATGCCTACAAAGAAGTTAGACCATAATTCAAATGTGGATCTCTATCTCCGTCTTCTCATCGAAGCTGATGAAGAACTGGCGAAAGACCCGATAATAGACCAGATGTCGCCCAGTTATAACATCCAGTTAAATAACAGAATTGCAGAGCGTCTTAAATCACTCGACAAAGGTAATAACAAGTAAAATAAAGGAATATATGATACAGATATTAACCCTCATCCGGTTCGCTTTTCCCTTCCTCCTGCTGACAGCGTTCTTCTGTCTTTACAGGAAGGAATATGGATTCATGAAGCGGTTTATGTGGAAACTGACCATGTTTCAGAGTGCAAGAAATCTCTATGCCTACCTGGTCGTGCTGATGCTTATCTTCGTCAACTGGTGTTGCCATGTAACGGCACCCAATCTCTCAGTCGTAGTGTCAACACTCCTGACCCTGGTGCTTCTGAACAGAAGAATCGCAGAAAGCACCTTCCATCTATTGCATGAGAGGAAAAGACTGTGGTTCGCCACCTTGCTGCTCTTGATGGTTTGCTACGCCTTACCTTATATGAACAGCATGTCCCTGTTCCTCTTTACCGTCAGCGTGGCAGCAGTCTTCTATCCATCTGGAAAAGTGCTCAGCATGAAAAGCCATTCTGAAACCATCAACAACCCGAAGGATCTGCTTGCGCTGATTATCAGAAATTACTATTAGGTGCCACCTGCAACTGGCACAGAATCATATCCACTTGCTCAACATTCCAAAATCAAAAATGACTCAAATGACTCATCACCCCAATCAACAGACACCCGAAGCAGACAGATGCAGAGGTGTTGACCGTTCGTTGCTGGAGTTTCTGAAGCCGAAAGCAGAGGAACGTTACAGCAAGCTGGAAGCCTACTGCGACCTGCTTTCGAAAGCATCATCAGGAGCCTATCAGTCTCCGGGAACCGATGGAGCCCTCCAGCTGTTGCCCGGCCAGTTTGTTGCCACCATTTCCGAACTTGCCCGTCAGTGGCAATGGCAGCGTGCCACGGTTCGCCAGTTTATCTCCGGACTCACCAAACTTGGTCAGCTTTCCGTAGAGCCATACTCCAAGAGCTTCATCTTCTCTGTCAACCTGGAGCAACGTCTCTCTCTTCTTATCGAGAGTCCGGACGACATCCTCGATTTCTGCGCCATGCAGTTCATCCGCTTCATCAAAGGCAGATCCACTGCCAAGGAAGTGGCCGATTCCTACAGCCGTTATTACGACTTGAAGATGAACATGGCCAAGCAGGAAGGATATGGGGGCATTCCTGCCAGGCGTGTACTCAACCAGCAGGCCCAGGTGTTTGATTCACTGGCAGTTTCCATTCTCCGTTATCTCAATCAGGAGAAAGAACTGCCTGAGGAACTTTCAGATTCCGTGAGCCTGCTCTTCGGAAAAGACCATGTCTGGGACTGGCACAAAGTGATAGATTCTCTTGGCATTCTGGCTAAAGCCATCAGTGGCAACACCAAGCCGAGTTATATGGACGAAGTGGCAACCCGATACTCGAAAGCGGAGATAGTACTTCTGGATTGCATCTTCGAGCACTACATCTGCTGCTCCGCATCCAACTACTATGTGAATCCCCCTCGTCCTCTTACTGAGGCCAGGGAGCCATCCGAAAAGGTAGCACCTGCGGAATCTTCCGACGATTAAAAACAACAGTCATATTCCCCTTATTCCATGCGAGGCACGCTGATGGCGATCAGGACGCCCGTTAGCACATCGCTGAATGATTTCAAGCAACGTGAGGCAGCGTGCTTGCACGTGCCACTTTTTTTCAGTCTTGGGAAGCCTAATACCCCGACCTACTGAAGTAGTCGGGAGGGCTGACCAGATAAACAGCAAGCTGGGTCAGATTTCCTTGTGTTGCCAAGACTGAAAAAGGCTCCTGGAGTAAGGACTATAGAAAAAAATACGATATGGGAACATCATCAAAACAGGTCATGGACATCAAAGTCACTAAAGGTCTTGCTTCGGTAGGTAACGAGGAGTTGAGAGACTGGACGGAGAAGGGATGGAACCAGGCCATGCGTGAAGGCAACTACGACCGTAGCCGTGAGCATCTCAACTTCGAGATCCGTCCAGGTGGCATGGTCGCCCCAATAGACAAGAGCCGTCCGCTTACCAGGCGTATGGCAGAAAATCTTGCCTCACGTGGCATTAAAGACCCCAACGAAGGACTGGCAGAGCCACGTTTCCGAACCGTGGTGAATTTCATCTTCAGCGGTTCAACGGAACGTATGCGAGAGCTTGCCTTTGGCAATCAGAAGGTAGATTTTGAAAGCAAGGGTGGTAACGAGCATATCCGTAGAATGCCAGAAATAGAGCAGTGGGCACAGGACATCTACCGCTTTGTGGCAGATAAATATGGAGAGGAAAACATCGTCTCCTTCATCGTCCACTGCGATGAGAAGAATCCGCATGTCCACTGTGCGCTTCTTCCAATTGATAAGGATAAGAAGTTCGCCTTCAAGAAAATCTTCCATGGCCAGAACCGTATAGATTACAAGAACTATCTTCTTGCCCTGCACGATGAACTTGCCAAGGTCAATGAGAAATGGGGACTCACGAGAGGGGTGTCGATAGCAGAGACAGGAGCACGTCACCGTTCAACGGAAGAGTATCGACGATGGCTCGCCAACGAGTGCATGACGCTCGAAGCCCAGATGTTAAACACCCGGAAAGCCCTCGAAGATCTGAACGTGGAACTCTCCATTGCCCAGAAGAAGCAGAAATCCTTTACCTCTATGATAGAGAATCTGAAGGCTGAAATCAACCGCCTCGAAGCAGAACTCCAACCGCTGAGAGCCTTGCAAGCCAACAGCGACAACATCAGTGCCGACATCGCCCGTAAGATTCAGAGCCTTGAACAGCAGAAGGCAATGGTGGAAGATAAACTGGCAGACAAGGAGAAGAAGCTTTCTGAGACCAACCAGTTGCTTGACACCCTCCGCAAGGACAAGGAAGAGATAGAGAAGCAGGCCAGTGAACTGGAAGACAAAGCCAACCAGTCTGAACTTTCCTGGGCGCACAACATGAGCTACCATCTCAACGGAGTGATGCTCGACACCATGGCACATGAGTTTGCCATTCGCTTCCCGAATCTCCCTGACAGCGTGAAACTCGACTTCGACGGCACACTTCTCTGTCAGTTGGCTGAAGACGGCAACCATGTTGTCAAGGTAGCCTTGAACCTTGTGTGCGGTTTCGTGGATGATGCCACGACCATCGCACAGACGCATGGAGGTGGGGGCGGCAGCCCAGGCTCAGGATGGGGCAAGCGACCGGACGAAGACGATAGGGAGTGGGCAAGAAGATGCCTGGCAATGGCACGCAAGATGTGCGCTCCGTCCGTCGGAAGAAGAAAGAAGATGTAACACCATGCTCATTTGTTTACGCAAGTAATCAATCATCAAAGACAACAACATGAGAAAGAAAATATTATCAATAACAATGATGTGTCTGGTTGCAATGACAGCTTCGGCACAAACTGCCAGACAGAGTTCTGACAGTCTTTATATCCAGAAATCATACAGTCAGGAGCAGATGCTCATGCCTGTTAATCCTACATATCTCAAGCATGCAAGCGAAGCAGCCAACTGGGGTAGAAATTGGTTTATAGAAGCAAAGGGCGGGGCTTCAGCTTTTCTTGGGACGCCCATTGGTTGCGGTGACGTGTTCGACCGTGTCACTCCTCTCTTGCAGATAGGAGTCGGCAAATGGTTCACGCCCGCAATCGGTGGACGAATAGGATTTCAGGGACTCAGCTTCAAGAACGCAGAGTTCCATATGATGAAGTATCAGTTTGTCCATGCAGACTTTCTGTACAACATCACGTCTGGCATCCGTCAGAACGAAAGCGGAATCCCTCTTTGGGATGTGATTCCATTCGTCGGTGTCGGCATGATCCATAATTCCGACTGGATCAACAACTGTACCTGCCAGGGTGGTTCGAGTGGCAGTCATCCGTTTGCCTTCACCTATGGTGTGGAAGCCCGTTACCGCATCAGCGACCGTGTTCATCTCGTAGGAGAGGTGAGTGGAATGCTGACCGCCAGGAACTTCGACGGCATCGGAACTTCAACCAAGTTCGGCGACAGCATGATTTCCGTATCAGCCGGTCTGTCCTTCACGATAGGCAAGACAGGGTGGAAGCGAGTAGTGGATGCAACTCCTTACATCGAGCAGAATCTCGCCCTCCAGGATTACATTGCCTACATGAGGGATAAGAATGCTCATCTGGAAAAGCGACTTGCAGGAAATGACGATGGCAAGACCGTCTATCCGAAAAACAACTACAGTGGTCTCAACTCCCTCCGTGCCCGACTTTCGATGAATGGCAACAGTAAGCCAGGGGCAATGGGCAGCGGTGATGGCAACATGGCAGGTCATGCTGATGGCTATTGCTCAGATTCCCTTTCATCTTCTGACCACCTGAAAGTAAGCCTTGGTGTTCCGGTGTATTTCTTCTTCAAGCTCAACACTGATAAATTGGTTGACAAGTCACAGCTCGTGAACCTCGACGACATTGCGAAGATGACCAAGCAGGGAAACCTGAAGATTAAAATATCCGGTGCAGCCGATAGTGCTACTGGTACTCAGTCCGGCAACCAGGATTTGGGTAAGCGACGTGCCAAGTTCATAGCCAAGGCACTCATCAAGCGAGGTGTAGATAAGAGCCAGATCAAAGCCTACAACTTAGGCGGAATCGACAAATATGCGGCGAATGAGGCAAACCGATTCACAACCGTTGTGTTGCTGAAATAGGCTTAAACGTGTATTCATGAATACGTGAATACAAGTACACATATATACATAATATATACTGAATGTAGCTTTTGAGTAAAAGCACTAAAATTCTTCTCTCATACACCATGGGGAGTTTGCTCGTGAGGAGTAAACTCCCTAATCTTGTTTTAGAAAGATACAGAATTGTATTTGAATAAAAGGTGGAGATTATCCTCCACTTCATATTCCTTGTTTGAAACTAATGCAATCCAGTCAAAGCCTTATAAGTATCACTAAGATATTGACACATCTTTTGTGGATTAGTGCCCAAATAGCGAAATCTGTTAGGATGACTAGTCCAAATCACTTTCGTTTTGTGCGTCTTACTCAAATAAACTGCACGTAAGCCATGCTCGTACCATTCGGCTTTACTTTCGTAATCCAATCCTTCAAAAAATATTTTCTCAGAGCCACTCCAAGACAAAATGAACACGACATCAGGTTCACCATACGCTTCAAAGATAGCCTTTAAATTACAGAATGACTGAAATTTTCTTTGAAGGGTTTGATAGCTAACTCTATCAACAATATCCTCATATTGATTACGCTCTATACCTGTATGCCCATCAACATATATTTTCTTTTTTAATGTACTAGGTAACTCTAACGGAAAGAGATTTCCATACCCGACACTATCAAGAATCTTCCATTCTTCCTCTGTCAACTCTTCAATAGAATTATAGTATTTACCAGTGTACAACTGTAACTGCAATTTTCTAACCATACTCCAAAAGCCCCCGATATAGACCAATCTTTTGAGGATAGAGGTGGAGAATTTCTCCACCTCTATCCTCAAAGCTTGGCGATTTTTCAAGAATCATAACGAACATAGAAATGGATTTTCTCTCATATATTTCCATCGAAATAGAAATAATAAGCAATGATTAATCAATTTTCTGCAGTTTCTTTTGTCGGTTTTAATTTTAATGTGTACTTTTGCCACGTCGTATATTCATACGGCAAAATGAAACGAATAATTAAATGTAAAAGCTATGCAGTATCCAACAATATCAGAATATGTAAAGGCAAGTCAAGATGCTAGTGATAATCTTGATATGTTCACCGAAGCAACGGCTGAAGAGTTAAATGAAGCCATTATAGGTGAATTTGGTGTGAAATACAGCAAAGATGGAAGAAAATTGCTAAAAGCTCCAAAAAATTTTGACGGTACTTATTCCATAAAAGAGGGGACACAGATTATTTGTGATAGGGCATTTATAGGCTGTAAATCTTTGCGTAGCATAGTTATTCCTGACAGTGTTACTAGCATTGGGGATAGTGCATTTTTTGGTTGCTGGTTTTTGTGTAGTCTTGTTATCCCCGATAGTGTAACTAGTATTGGGGATTGGGCATTTGGTGATTGCCTTTCTTTAAGCAGTATTGTTATTCCTGAAAGTGTAGTGAACTTGAATGGTAATCCATTTTGCAGGTGGAATGGTGAACTGAAATGTTTGTCACCTTACTTTATTTATGACAATAAGGTGTTGTTCAATAAGGACAAAAGCAAAATTATCGCGTTTAGAGACAAAAAAGCCAAGTCATATGCCATTCCTGATTATGTTACCAGCATTGGGGATAGTGCATTTAAATGTTGCGAATCTTTGCGTAGCATAGTTATTCCTGACAGTGTTACTAGCATAGGGTATTGGGCATTTAGGGATTGTTCTTCTTTGACAGATATAGCTATCCCTGACAGTGTTACTACCATTTGGACTGGTGCATTTTTTGGTTGTACTTCTTTGAAAGAAGTTGCCATTCCTTCTAGTGTTACTAGCATAGGGGAAATGGCATTTCAATATTGCCGTTCTTTGACAGATATAGCTATCCCTGACAGTGTTACTAGCATTGGAAATAATGCATTTAAATTTTGCTTTTCTTTGCGTAGCATTATTATTCCTGATGGCGTTACCAGCATTGGAAATAATGCATTTGGGTGGTGTGAATCTTTGAGTAGCCTTGTTATTCCAGAGGGTGTTACTAGTATTGGGGATAAGGCATTTCAATTTTGCAATTTCCCAAACGATCTTAAACAGGAATTAAGTTCCCGTTTCGGTGATAAAATATTTTGGTAACTATGATAGGGGCTATTATAGGAGATTTAGCAGTCTGGTTCTTGTAACAGAACCATGAGACAATTTTCAGACAGATAGTTTCAGAAAAGATGTAATGAATTAATAATTTTATAAGTTATGCAGTATCCAACAATATCAGAATATGTAAAGGCAAATCAAGATGTTAGTGATAATCTTGATATGTCCACCGAAGCAACGAATGCAGAGTTATTAAAAGAGGCCATTACGGATGAATTTGGTGTGGAATATAGCAAAGATGGAAGAAAACTATTGAAAGCTCCACAAAAACTTGATGGTACTTATTCTATTAAAGAGGGGGTAAGGATAATATGTAATAATGCATTTAGTGGTTGCTTTTCTTTGAAGAGTCTTGTTATTCCTGACAGTGTAACTCGCATTGGGGATAGTGCATTTTTTTGCTGCGAATCTTTGCGTAGCGTTGTTATTCCTGATAGTGTTACTAACATAGGGGATGGTGCATTTGGTAATTGCTATTCTTTGACCAGTATTGCTATTCCTTCTAGTGTTACTAGCATAGGTAAAGGTGCATTTAATGGTTGTTCGTCTTTGACCAGTATTGCTATTCCTGACAGTGTAACTAGCATTGGGGATAATACATTTATGGGTTGCACTTCTTTGAGTAGCCTTGTTATTCCTGGTGGTGTTACTAGCATTGGGGATAGTACATTTAGGGGTTGCACTTCTTTGAGTAGCCTTGTTATTCCAGAAAGTGTTGTCAGCATTAAAGGTAATCTCTTTTGCGGTTGGTATGGCGAACTGAAATGTTTGTCTCCGAATTTTATCTTTGAAGATGGTGTGTTGTTTAACAAAGACAAAAGTACAATTATCTCGTTTAGAGACAAAGACATTACATCATATGTCATTCCGGATTATGTTACGAGCATTGGGGCACGGGCATTTAGGGATTGCACTTCTTTGACAGATATAGTTATTCCTGATAGTGTTACGAGCATTGGGAATAGGGCATTTTATGGTTGCACTTCTTTGAGTAGCGTTGTTATCCCTGATGGTGTTACTAGCATAGGTGAAGGTGCATTTTTATGGTGTAGTTCTCTTTCAGAGATAGTCATCCCTTCTAGTGTTACGAGCATTGGGCATAGTGCATTTTATAAATGCGATTCGTTGCGCGTTGTTATTTCTGATGGTGTTACCAGCATAGGTGATAGTGCTTTTTCTGGTTGTGATTCTCTGTCAGAGATAGTCATTCCTTCTAGTGTTACGAGCATTGGGAATAGGGCATTTTTTGGTTGTGATTCTCTGTCAGAGATAGTCATTCCTTCTAGTGTTACTAGCATAGGTGAATGTGCATTTGGGGGTTGTGATTCTCTTTCAGAGATAGTCATCCCTTCTAGTGTGACTAGCATTGGTGATCATGCATTTGGGGGTTGTCGTTCTCTGTCAGAGATAGTCATCCCTTCTAGTGTTACTAGCATAGGTGATTGGGCATTTCATGATTGTGTTTCTCTGTCAGAGATAGTCATCCCTTCTAGTGTTACTAGCATAGGTAAAGATGCTTTTTATGGTTGTCGTTCTCTGTCAGAGATAGTCATCCCTTCTAGTGTTACTAGCATAGGTGATAGTGCTTTTTA
>NZ_QTXV01000048.1:22233-25362 GCF_003461825.1 Prevotella sp. AM42-24
AGTGCTTTTTATTGTTGCTATTCTTTGAATAGTTTTGTTATTCCTGACAGTGTTACTAGCATTGGGGAGAGGGCTTTTGGAGGTTGTACTTCTTTGACAGATATAGTTATTCCAGATAGTGTTTCCTGCATTGGGGATAAGGCATTTGAATATTGCAAATCTTTGTGTAGCCTCGTTATTCCTGATAGTATTACTAGCATTGGGGATAAGGTATTTAGAGGATGCAATTTCCCAAACGATCTTAAACAGGAATTAATCTCCCGATTCGGAGAAAAAATATTTGGGTAACCTTTTAGATTATTCCTTGATTATTACGGCGAATAAGAGATACCGGCAAATCGATACCATCATAAATAGGAAGTCCTTCCCCTAAGACATCCTTCTTTGCCTTCTCCTTTTTTAATATATAAAATAAGAGGTGGAGAACATTCTCCACCTCTATCCTCAAAGTTTGGCGATTTTTCAAGAATCTCGACGAACATAGAATAAGTTCTGTGAACGCCTGCGTTTACTTGGCTGCAAAGATACTTATTTTCTTTGAATTAAGCAAACTATTCATCATATTTTTTAAGAGCCTCGTTCATGCGCTGCTCCAGGTCTCGTAAGCCGGGGACCTCGACCATCACAAACAAATCTTCATGTGACTCAACGTGTGCAACCTGCCCGATAAAACTTTGAGCGTGCCAGTCGCAATCACTGCAATTTTGGTAGTCTCTATCGAGACAATGATGGTGGAGCGTATGTTAAACTTAAGTTACAGATAAGACAAAAAAATAAGACAATGGAACTGAACAAAAAGAGTTTGCTTCTTACGCAAGCAACAAAGATAGATGAATTTATCAATTATCTATCAGCAAATTTTGCAGCTAATGAAATTGCTAACGAGACTAATTTCCTGGCGATTACAAGAAACAAATTGAAGAAGTTGACAACAATCTTATAATAAGATAGTTAGGTATTTTATATATTAAAATATCCGGTGCAGCCGATAGTGCTACTGGCACTCAGTCCGGCAACCAGGATTTGGGTAAGTGCCGTGCCAAGTTCATAGCCAAGGTCTCATCAAGCGAGGTGTAGATAAGAGCCAGATTAAAGCCTACAACTTAGGCGGTATAGACAAATATGCGGCGAATGAGGCAAACCGTTTTACAACCGTTGTCTTGCTGAAATAGGCTGAAACGTGTATTCATGAATACGTGAATACATGTACACATATATACATAATATATACTGAATGTAGCTTTTGAGTAAAAGCACTAAAATTCCTCTCTCATACACCATGGGGAGTTTGCTCGTGATGAGTAAACTCCCTAATTTTGTTTTAGGAAGATACTGAATTGTACTGGATGGCAGTAATTTATTCTTGAGTATCATTTGAGTATCACCTTCAGTATCAGCTTGGGTATCTTGGGTGCCACTTTGAGTGCCACTTTGAGTGCCATCTTGGGTGCCATTACATAATTTCTCTTTACTTCACTTTACAAGTGACACCTCTCCTTACCAAAATAAAATCCCATGAAATTATAATTTTTCATAAAAAGAACATTATAAGATACTTTTGCTTGTTTAATCCAAAAACATTTCTTATCTTTGCACAAAAAGTACAATATAATACACTACTTGATATGAAAATTCAAGAAGTAATGAAATTGCAGCGTAAGGCCTTGGGAATTACCCAGCAAGACCTCGCTGACATGTCTGAGATAGCCATTTCTACCATCAAGAAAATAGAGAGCGGTAAAGGAAACCCTTCTCTATCTACGGTTGAAAAAATCATGGATATCCTTGGCATGGAGGTTAAATATGAAATTCGTCAAACAGTTTAAATAAAGTAAGTTATGAGAAAAGCTATCGTTTATTGTCACGACACAGAAGCAGGACTCTTAGAGGAGTCAACTCCTGGCAGAGGTTATACCTTCACATACGACAAGCAGTATATGATGGATAGGACCCACGATCCTGTCTCACTTACCATGCCTTTTAGGGAAGAGCCTTATCAGTCTGATTATTTATTCCCTGTTTTTACCAATATGCTTCCAGAAGGAGCAAACAGAAAGATAGTCTGCAGAAGTTGGCGATTGGATGAGAAGGATTTCTTTGGACTTCTTCTGAAGATAGCAACCCATGATACGATAGGAGCAATAACCGTAAAAGAAGTAGAATCATGAAAGAATTAAATCATTGCCCATCCACCCTTGCAGATGGGTTTTCCACTTATTCTCCTACAGCTTGCAAAAAACTGTTTGATGGTCAGAAAGTGTCGCATTTGCTTGATTTTGAAATAGATGAAATCAGTAAGACATCTGAGACTATGGTTGCCATGAGACGTATCTCTGTTTCTGGAGCTCAGGAGAAATTTCCTGCAGTGATAGAGAATGGAATCATCAGAATCTCGCAGACGGATGAACGCTCTCGCTATATCCTGAAGCCGGCACCTTGGGACAACACACTCTATACCAGGAAGCAGATTCCAGCTAACGAGCATCTTACCATGCAGATAGCTTCACAGGTATATGGTATCATTACAGCAGAAAACGGTCTTTGCTTTACCCCTCATGGAGATATGGTATATATTACAAAGAGATTTGACATAGCTAAGGATGGAAGCAAATATCTCATGGAGGATTTCGCTTCTCTGGTTGGCAAGAATGAAGCCGAGCAAGGTACGTATTTCAAATATGATGGATGCTTCGAGGATATTGCCTGTGCGATAAAACGATATATTCCAGCCTGGATGATAGCCATGGAACGTTTCTTTAAGTTGGTTGTATTCAATTACATCTACGGTAATGGCGACGACCATCTGAAAAACTTCTCCATCATGAGAATTGGCGAGCATTACCAGCTTGCTCCCGCCTATGACCTGATGAACACCTGTCTCCATATCGAGGGCGATGATTTGGGGTTGAATGGGGGGCTTTCTCTGACTCTGGAGAAAAGTGATGTGTATGAGCGAACAGGACATCCATGCCGTCTGGACTTTGAGAGATTCGGAGAGCATATCGGTCTGAAGAAGAAGCGTATAGAAATGATCCTTGACTCTTTTTCTTTATTGCCGGACGAAGTAGAGCATTTGACCAATAATTCTTTTTTGATTCCTAAGACATAACCAAATTTTTGAGCAGTTTT
>NZ_QTXV01000049.1:0-24931 GCF_003461825.1 Prevotella sp. AM42-24
TGTGTCATCTTATGAGGGCGGTTGCGGATTTGAGGTTTATGAATAAATTTGCAACTTTCTAACATTTTTTTGATATACGTCAAAGGATTGTGTACGGACACAAACACTAATTTAACCTTCGCAACACATTTTTAGAATCGAAATAGAAATAAAATATATGGAATAATAAAGGAGGAAAGAGGGGGGAAAAAAGAAAGCCTTGAAAGTATCACTACTCCCAAGGCTAAAATATCATCATATCTTTCAGCAGTCATTATATGCCAGTACATAATGACATATAAAGCATATTACTGCCTGATATTATTCTTCTGTTATCCAGCTACCTTTACCTCGCTTATAGGCAGTCAATGCCATTTCGAAGCGAAGCATAGAATAAGCAGGGATGGTTGAGTTAACGCTACTGCCATAAGCGAGATTAGCAGGAATGAATACCTGCCAGTGATCTCCGACATGCATGCCCAAAAGTGCAGTGGTAAAACCATCTATCCAACCATAATTAACAGTCGTCTTTGTTGGCTTAGCCGTTTCCGAACTATACTCATCAGCAACGAAAGTCTGGTCAAAAACATAACCATTGGCATAAGAATCGGATGGAATCAATCTACCACGATAACTCAATTGGATAGAGTCGGTATAAAGCAGATTAGCATCGCTATTACCCTTCTTCAGTATATGCACCACGATATAATCATCGTCATTATACTTTAGGGTAGAAGCAGCACCTTGTCCTTCCGTAGTGGATGTCTGGTTCTGAAGTGTCCAGCTACGTATCACCTTCCACTCCGAACTTCCATTGGCAATCTGCTGTCGGGCTTTAGCTAATGTATCAGCAAAAGCCTTATCATTACGCTCCTGCCAATTTCTAAACTCAGAATTCGACTCGTCCTCATTCGTCTCACTGCATGATGACAGTACGAAAACCGTCATCAGCAGAAAGAACAAATATTTAATATTCTTAAAGTTCATCTAAATCTTTTGTTTTGCTATATCATATACCTTATTATATATATATATGCATATCACTCAGACTACACAAATCATACAGGTATATCCCGAAATACTCCGGCAATTAGAAATTCTTGATTTCCTTGCCAAGCTTCTTCAATACGCTTGTGATGCTCACACGCTCCTCGATGATACTGCGCAAGTCGCTGATAGCAACACGCTCCTGCTCCATAGTATCACGATAACGGAGAGTTACCTTATGATCATTTGGAGTCTCGTGGTCAACTGTGATACAGAATGGAGTACCAATAGCATCCTGACGACGATAACGTTTACCGATAGAATCCTTAGGATCGCCATAGTGAGTATTAAAGTGGAACTTCAACTCATCTACAATCTCGTGAGCCAACTCAGGGAGACCATACTTCTTATCCAAGGGGAATACTGCGCACTTCACTGGAGCCAAAGCCTCTGGCAAGCGCAATACAACACGTGTCTCACCATTCTCCAACTTCTCCTCGCAGTAAGAGTGGCACATTACGCTGAGGAACATACGGTCAACACCGATAGAAGTCTCTACATCGTAAGGCACATAGCTCTCGTTCTTTTCTGGATCGAAGTACTTGATAGAACGGCCGCTGAACTTCTCATGCTGAGAAAGGTCGAAATCGGTACGGCTATGAATACCCTCAACTTCCTTGAAACCGAAAGGCATCTTAAACTCGATATCTGTAGCTGCGTTAGCATAGTGAGCCAACTTCTCATGGTCGTGGTAGCGATAGTTCTCATTACCCATGCCGAGAGCCTCGTGCCATGCCAAACGAACCTTCTTCCAATACTCAAACCACTTCATCTCAGTACCTGGCTGGCAGAAGAACTGCATCTCCATCTGCTCGAACTCACGCATACGGAATACGAACTGACGGGCAACAACCTCATTACGGAAAGCCTTACCAATCTGACAGATACCGAATGGCAACTTCATACGACCGGTCTTCTGAACACTCAAGTAATCTACGAAGATACCCTGAGCAGTCTCAGGACGGAGATAAACCTTGCTGGTAGCATCGCTGGCAGCACCCATCTGAGTAGAGAACATCAGATTGAACTGACGAACATCAGTCCAGTTCTTGGTACCGCTGATAGGGCAAACGATACCCTCATCCTCGATAATCTGCTTCAGCATCTCCAGGTTAGGACCCTGCATAGCCTCAGTATAGCGAGCATGAAGTTCATCATACTTCTTCTGGTTTTCGAGAACACGAGGATTGGTAGCACGGAACTGAGCCTCATCAAAGCTGTCGCCGAAACGCTTCTTTGCCTTAGCAATCTCCTTAGCAATCTTCTCTTCGTATTTAGCCATGTGATCCTCAATGAGCACATCAGCACGATAACGCTTCTTAGAGTCGCGGTTATCAATCAATGGGTCATTGAAAGCATCTACGTGGCCGGAAGCCTTCCAAACAGTAGGGTGCATGAAGATAGAAGCATCAAGACCAACAATGTTCTCGTGCAGCAACACCATACTCTGCCACCAATACTGCTTGATATTATTTTTCAGCTCAACACCATTCTGTCCATAATCATAAACAGCTGCCAAGCCATCATAAATTTCACTACTTGGGAATACAAAGCCATATTCTTTGCAATGGCTTACGATTTTCTTAAAAACATCTTCCTGTGCCATGATAAAAACTTATTTTTTTCAAATTTTCGGCAAAGATACGCTTTTTTCTCGAAATTTTGTTGTATTTTTGCCATAAATTATCAAAATAAGTATTAAAAGCTATCTATGAGCGACGAAATTAAAGATAAAGACGGAATAGAAGGTCAAAATCCTGACAACTTGCAAGATTCTCAAAATAACGACCTGCAGGACACCTCTAAAGACGATTTGGGGGATTCGCAAAAGGACGACTTAGAGGATTCGTCAAAGGATGATTTGAAAAATCAGACAGAACAGCATTCCGATTATAAGCCGGTGAACCGATTCGATGCATCCGCTGTACACCATCTCAGCGGTATGTATCAGAACTGGTTCCTCGACTATGCCTCGTACGTAATTCTGGAGCGTGCCGTTCCTCACATCGAGGACGGACTGAAGCCTGTGCAGCGACGCATTCTCCACTCCATGAAACGTATGGATGATGGCAGATACAACAAGGTGGCTAATATCGTGGGCCACACCATGCAGTTTCATCCTCACGGTGACGCCTCCATCGGTGATGCCCTGGTACAGATGGGACAAAAAGACCTGCTCATCGACACACAGGGTAACTGGGGAAACATTCTCACAGGCGACCGTGCGGCAGCGCCCCGCTATATCGAGGCACGACTTTCCAAGTTTGCACTCGACGTAGTATTCAACCCGAAGACTACCGACTGGCAGCTCTCATACGACGGTCGCAATAAAGAGCCTATCACCCTGCCTGCCAAATTTCCTCTGCTCCTTGCACAAGGCGCAGAAGGTATCGCCGTAGGCTTGAGCAGCAAGGTGCTGCCCCACAACTTCAATGATCTCTGCGATGCTGCCATTCACTATCTGAAGGGCGAACCATTCACGCTTTATCCTGATTTCCCTACGGGTGGTGCCATTGATGTAAGCAAATACAATGATGGTCAGCGTGGCGGTGTGCTGAAAGTTCGTGCCAAGATAGACAAGCTCGACAACAAGACTCTGATCATCAGCGAGATTCCATACAGTAAGACTACGGGAAGCCTCATCGAATCTATCACCAAGGCTGTAGAGAAAGGTAAAATCAAGGCCAGAAAGGTGGATGATGTGACTTCTGCCAACGTGGAGATTCTCGTCCATCTGGCTCCTGGAACGTCGTCAGACAAGACGATGGATGCCCTCTATGCCTTCAGCGACTGCGAAATCAACATTTCACCCAACTGCTGCGTCATCGAGGACAACAAGCCAAAGTTCCTCACCGTCAGCGATGTGCTCAAGCATAGCGTAGATTGCACGATGGGACTGCTCCGCAAGGAACTCATGATTCGCAAGGGCGAATTGGAAGAACAGCTCTTCTTCTCCTCTCTGGAGCGCATTTTCATCGAGGAGCGCATCTACAAGGAGCGCAAGTTTGAGCAGAGTAAGAGCCAGGATGAGGTAGTGGCATTCATCGACTCCAAGCTGGAGCCTTTCAAGGATAAGCTCTTTACTGCCGAGGTGGATGGCAAGGGAATGGTACAGTATGCTTTCCATCGCGAAATCACCCGGGAAGATATTCTCAAACTGCTCGAAATCAAAATGCAGCGTATTCTTAAATATAATAAGGATAAGGCGGATGATCTCCTGATGAAGATTAAGGCAGAACTGGCTGAGATTGAAAATGACCTTGCTCACATGACCGATGTGACCATCAACTGGTTTGAATACCTCAAAGGCAAATACGGCAAGTTCCATCCTCGCAAGACCGAGATACGCAACTTCGACACCATCGAGGTGACCAAGGTGGTAGAAGCCAACCAGAAGTTGTTTATCAACCGACAGGAAGGATTCGTAGGAACCGGCCTCAAGAAGGATGAATTCGTATGCAACTGTTCCGACCTCGACGACATCATCGTCTTCTATAAAGACGGAAAATTCAAGGTCATGAAGGTGGCCGACAAGATATTCGTAGGAAAGAACATCCTCCACGTACAGGTATTCAAGAAAAACGACAAGCGCACCATCTACAACTGCGTTTATCGCGATGGAAAACAAGGTGATTATTTCATCAAGCGATTCAACGTGACGGCGATGACCCGCGACAAGTTGTACGATATCACCCAGGGCACTCCTGGCAGCCGCATCATCTACTTCACCGCCAACCCTAATGGCGAAGCGGAAATCATCAAGGTAACTATGGAGCCAGACCTGTCGAAGAAACGACAGAGCATCTTCCTGGAGAAGGATTTCTCCGAAATACTTATCAAGGGACGTGCTGCCAAGGGAAATCTCCTGACCAAGCGTACCATCAGACGCATCGGACTGAAGAGTCACGGTCACAGTACCTTGGGAGGAAGAAAGGTTTGGTTTGATCCAGACGTAAACCGCATCAACTATGATGAGAACGGAAGATTCCTCGGTGAATTCAATGACGACGAAAGCATCCTGGTAGTACTCGACGATGGCGATTTCTACATCACCAACTTCGACCCGAACAACCATTACGAGGACAATATCCTCCGTCTGGAAAAATGGGACGAGCACAAGATCTGGACCGCCATTCTCTACGATGCCGACAATCAGGGCTATCCTTATATCAAGCGCTTCACGATGGATGCCATCAAGCGCCATCAGAACTTCATGGGAGAAAATCCTAACTGCAAGCTGATTCTGCTCACCGATACCGCCTATCCGAGATTCAAGGTTACCTATGGCGGCGTGGATGCGATCCGACCTGCCGAGGAAATCGATGCAGAACAGTTTATCGGACAGAAGAGTTTCAAGGCAAAGGGCAAGCGTCTCACTACCTGGAAGTTAGAAAGCATCGAAGAACTGGAGCCTACCCGATTCCCAGAACCAACCGATGAAGGTGAAGACTCAGAAGAAGGAGGTGAATCAGAAAATGGGAATGCATCTGGAAAAGGTGGAAAAGCTTCTGAAAGAGAAAACCTTGACCCGGATGCAGGTAAGAGCGAACAGCAGATCATCGACGAACTGACAGGACAGACCAGTCTCTTCGACGATAAGAAGTTTACTGAAGAAGACGAGAAAGACAAAGAATGGTTAGCTAAGCACTAACCTTTCTCAAATAACTTTCGAATAGCATAAGGGCTTGTATGATCATTATTAAATCATACAAGCCCTATTTATTTTCCAATCAACTCTTGAGAAAATCCTCTCAAGATTAACCCTTGAGAAATTCTCCTGAAAAAAGGGAAAATCAGATGATTAGAACTTCTTGGCTGCAAGAATCTTCATACAGTAGTCCTTGAAATCATTCCAATGATAATAAGGAGCCACATCACTCTTGATAGGCAAGGTAGCCTCATCCTCATTCAAGAGAACCTTCACCAAGACATCATTCGGCTTCTTCTGATTGCGATAGAAGACAAACTGCAGGTTGGTTGCCATCGGAGTAATCTTATAATCAAACCACATTTTGGCAATATTCTCAGGATCCTTGATAAGCGCACCATAACCATTCAGGTTGAGCAGACAGGTAAGCGGAGTCACCATCGTATCATGACCATATCTCAGCGTAGCACCCGGATGCTGAAGAGCGATGCAACTGTCAGCCTTCTCGATGATATTTCTCAAGAGATTGCGCTGAGAATAAGGCTGTTCGGCACCAGTATAAGGAGAATATCCGTATGACATCTGCCACCAGGAATTGCTTACCACCCAATTCTGATAGATTTCCTCCTCATTGAAGAGGTCGTAGAGAGAAACCTTGCCACGCAGTTCAGTACCCTGGATAGCCCCTGCCATCTCAAAGAGTTTCCAGTTGAGGTCGCGCGGATTGATATTCTGCTTCACCCAGTACGGATCGTTGAAGAGTTCCTTCATCACGCGGTCATAGCAATCGTGCTTCTTGGTAAATTCCTCCTGCACCGTCTTTCTTCCGATACAATTCTTCAAACTGTCCAGTCGCTTATCCGACAGGTTCATATAATACATATCGTGATAACTGGCATCATGGAAGATATTGAGTTGAGGATTCATGCGAAGCATCTGCTGCAGACCGTTTTCCATTGAGAGAATACATCGGATAACAACGGTACTTCTCGCCTCGATATTGGTTTTACCTGCAAAAATCTCCGGGAATCGCTCCATCATTCTCTTGGTAATTCCCTGATGCTGGATAGCTCCGAGCGGCGTCAGTTCGCCATCTCTACCCTTAGCCTCATCACGTATCAGTTTTACTTTTTCCAATGTTTCCTCACCCTTGGCAGTCAGTTTACCCTCCTGCTTCGCCTTGAGCAAAGAGAAGTAAGGCACATCATAGGCCTTCTTTCCTATCATATAGCGTGAGCCATGGCGACCATAGTGACTCAGATAGAATGGTTTGTATCCCTTAGGAGCAGGGGTAAGTTGCTTCTGAGGACCACGATAAGCCACGTAGTTACTTGCTGAGAGCGTAATATCCCTCTTGAAATCCTCCTGTGGAGTCTGTGCCAAGGCACTGTTTCCTGCCAGCAATACCGCAGCAAACAGCAATACTTTTTTCACTTCGTTTTTCATTCTTTATCTGTATATTTAAGTTAGTTTTCTCATGATTTCAGTCATTTAGCCAAACATCGATTTCTTCAGACCATAAATGCCAAATTCATCTGCACCGGTTAAAAGACTTACATCTTCTTCTCAGCCTGCAAAAATAGTAAAAATTCAGCAAAAAAGCAAGTAACTTCAAAGTTTTTTATATTTTTCTTCTTTTAATTGAAATATAAGTTGTATCTTTGCAGTCACAAATGCGCTTGTGGCGAAATTGGTAGACGCGCTAGACTTAGGATCTAGTGGTTCAGGCCGTGTAGGTTCGAGTCCTATCAGGCGCACCAAAGAAAATCCTAACTGCTTGATAATAAGCGGTTAGGATTTTTTCTTTTCTCTTTTTGGCAACATTTTGCCAACATATTTCAATGCTAATCTATAGTAACAGCCAAAAGCAAGGTATCGCAAGAAGCAGGCATATCATAAATAACTTTTTTGCTGTCATCACGTTCCTCCTTATTTTGCTACGGGAATATAATGCGAATCCTTGATTTCACCAATCACGATGATACTGTGCAGGCTTCCGATGCATTCGATATTTCCCAGCGTGTTGAGCATGAAGTCCTGATAGGCTTTCATATCGCGGGCATATACCTTGATCTGGAAGTCATAATCGCCGGTGGTGTTGTAGCACTCCGTTATCTGGTCGATGGTCTGCACGGTATCCATGAATTGCTGAATCAGATCATGGGTGTGCTGCTTGAGCCGGATATTACAGAGCACGATTACGTTGTGTCCCATCTTGTGATGGTCTACGATGGCTCCATATCGCTGGATGTATCCCTCTCGTTCCAGCCGCTTCTGCCGTTCAAAGGTTGGAGAGGGAGAGAGGTTGACTCTTGCGGCAAGTTCCTTCACGGTGAGTCGGGAGTTCTGCTGCAACAACTTGAGTATCTTGATGTCGATTTCGTCGAGATTTTCTTCTGTAGCCATTGTTTCTTTATTTCTGCTTTTACCTGTTCCTGCAGGATAATATTCTGCTGATTTGCTTAATTCGCTGCAAAGATAGCATATTTTTCTGAATTACGGAGAATATTTGGAAGATAAAATTCTTCTTCTTACCTTTGCAACCGCAATTCCGGATGCAAAGAGCTGTTTATCATCAGATAATGGCAAATCAAGAGTCATTCATTCTTAAAATATGACGAGTCATTCATCATTTAAAAATATAGGAGATAAAACAATGAGTAACGTAAGAAATATACATTTTGAGGCAGTGGGCAGCTATTTGCGCCCTGCAGAGTTGAAGGAAGCAAGAGCTAAGTTTGCAGATGGACAGATTTCTGCCACCGACCTCCGCGCCGTAGAAGACCGTCTGATTACAGAGGTTATCAGGCAGCAGAAGGCGCATCGCCTGCCTTATATCACCGATGGCGAATTCCGCCGCAGCTATTGGCATCTCGACTTTATGTGGGGATTCAATGGCGTGGAGCATATCGAACTGGAGCATGGTTACCAGTTCCATGGCGAGGAAACAACCAAGGGTTCTATCCAACTGACCGGCAAGATTACCGGCGAGAATCATCCTTTTATCAAGGATTTCCTGTTTGTAAAGCAGTTTGAGGAGTTGGATGCCAAGGGCGAGTATATCTTCGAGGCAAAGCAGACGGTTCCTGCTCCTGCACAGTTTCTTGCCGAACTGTTTCGTGGCAAGAATGCCGAGAATACCCGCAAGTTCTATCCTAACACCACCCAGCTGATAGAGGATATTGCCCAGGCCTATCGCACCTTCTTCCAGGAAATTTATGCAGCCGGTTGCCGCACCGTTCAGTTAGATGACTGTACCTGGGGAATGATTGTGGATAGTGATTACTGGAAGGCTAAGGTGGGTACAGGGTTTACCCTAGAGCAGGAAGCCCTGCAGTATCTGAAGGTGAACAACCTTGCCATCGAGGGCAAACCTGAGGGGTTGACCATCAACACCCACGTATGCCGTGGCAATTATCATTCCTGCTATGCTACCAAGGGTGCCTACGATGCCGTGGCTCCTTATCTTTTTGCTCATGAGGATGTGGATACCTTCTATCTGGAGTATGACGATGAGCGTTCGGGCGGTTTCGAGCCTTTGAAATATGTGGCAGATGGCAAGAAGGTGGTTCTGGGTTTGGTAACCTCAAAATCTCCGGTGTTGGAGGATAAGGCTACGGTTATCGCCAGAATCCACGAAGCTGCCAAGTATATTTCTCTCGATCGTCTCAGTCTCAGTCCTCAATGCGGCTTCGCCTCTTGCGAAATCGGTAATAAACTGACCGATGCTGAACAATGGGCAAAGATAGATTTGGTTAGAGAGATTTCCGAGGAAGTTTGGAGCTCTTCTTCTTTCGCCGATGCAGAATAATGCAATAGGCTTCAACTGCTTACGAAGCCGCTTTCATTGCTCTACGAAATAGGCTTCATTGACTATCGAAGCCTATTTCATATTTCAAGGCTTTTCTATTCAAAGTTTTCAATAGGGGAGTAGTTACTAAAGGCTGCTGCAATGTGGGCTAAGAGAAAAAGAATAGAAAAAGGGAATGACATTACATCATTCCCTCAAGTTTTTCCTGTGCCTCGCGCATATCCTCCTCAAATCTGGTATGATCGAGCAAGAAGTCATTCTTTTCTCCAGCAAGCAACTGATATAGCGCCGGATTCATACCCTCCACATACTGAGCAATTGCGTATTCGATATCATCCCGCTGCGTAGGGTTGTTGGAAAATTCATATACACGAAGTTTCTGGTGAATAAAGCAATAAGCCGACTCGATACAGTCACGTCCGATCTCAGCCATTTCCTGCTTATCATCTATAAGAGTTTTATCCATATTATATTTACTTGACATTTTTCATCGAGAGTCCGATGCGCTTGCGCTTCAAATCCACCTCAGCCACACGAACCATCACATGCTCATGGAGTTTCACAACCTCTGAAGGATCGCTGATGTAACGGTTTGCCATCTGAGAAACATGAACCAGACCATCATTGTGAACACCTATATCCACAAAGGCACCAAACTTGGTGATGTTGGTCACGATGCCCGGCACAACCATGCCCTCCTGCAAATCCTCAATCGTCTTGATGGAAGCATCAAACTCAAATTTCTCCACCTCGCCACGAGGGTCCAGTCCAGGCTTGTCCAACTCAGCCATGATATCAGTCAAGGTAGGCATACCCACCTCCTTGCTCACATATTTCTTGATATCTATCTTCTTCTGCAGAGCCTTGTCCTCTACGAGTTGCTTCACCGTCACGCCCTGATCTTTCGCCATCGTCTCTACCAGCGCATAGCGTTCTGGATGCACGGCACTGTTATCAAGCGGATTCTTGGCACCAGGAATACGCAAGAAACCAGCACACTGCTCGTAAGCCGAAGGACCCAGACGAGGCACCTTCTTCAACTGGGCACGGGAAGCGAAAGCACCATTCTCCCTGCGATACTCCACGATATTCTTGGCAAGCGTAGGACCCAGGCCACTCACATAGGTCAACAGATGCTGCGAAGCCGTATTCAGATTGACACCCACAGAGTTCACGCAGCTCATCACCACCGTATCCAGACTTTTCTTCAACTGACTCTGATCCACATCGTGCTGATACTGTCCCACACCGATGCTCTTAGGATCAATCTTCACCAGCTCCGCCAGAGGGTCCATCAGGCGACGGCCGATAGAAACCGCACCACGCACCGTCACATCCTCATCCGGGAATTCATCACGGGCTATCTTGGAAGCCGAATAGATGGAAGCACCATCCTCGCTTACCACATAGATATCCACAGGATGATCGAAAGCGATTTCGTGCAGCCAGTCGCTCGTCTCACGGCTCGCCGTACCATTGCCCACAGCCATAGCCTCCACATGATACATCTTCACCATGCGCTGCAGAGCGGCAGTAGCCTCGCTGCGCTTGCTGCGAGGAGGATGAGGAAATACGATTTCATGATGGATGAGATTGCCCTGTGCATCCAGACAGGCCGTCTTGCAACCATTGGCGAAACCAGGATCCACTGCCATTACTCTCTTCTGTCCGAGCGGAGCTGCCAAGAGCAACTGACGCAGGTTTTCAGCGAATACCAGAATAGCCTCCTCGTCAGCCTTCAACTTGCTTGATGCAGCAAACTCCGTTTCGATACTTGGTTTCAGCAGACGCTTGAAAGCATCATCCACAGCCTCGCCTACCAAGGTCTGGCATTCGCCATAACCATGCACATAATGGCGCTTCAACTTATCCGTACACTGTTCGTCATCAGCAGAGATGCTGACACGCAGAATACCGGCAGCCTCTCCACGACGCATAGCCAGCAGGCGATGAGAAGAACAGCGCTTCAGAGGTTCCGAGAAGTCGAAATAATCAGAGAATCGCTGAGCCTCTTCCTCGTCCTTCTTCTTAGCCACCACCTTGGAAGTGATGATGGCGCCACGTCTGAACTCCCCACGGATGGCATTGCGGCTTTCCTCGCTCTCGTTCACCATTTCAGCGATGATGTCCTTGGCGCCCTGAATGGCAGCATCAGCATCAGCCACCTTGTCACCCACATATTTCTTAGCCACCTGCATGATATTACGTTCACGCTGGAAGAGCAGAGTTTGTGCCAAAGGTTCCAATCCCGCCTCACGAGCTATCTGTGCACGGGTTCTGCGCTTCGGTTTGAAAGGCAGATAAATGTCTTCCAGTTCCGTAGCGTCCCAGCATTCCTCGATACGCTTCTTGAGTGCATCCGTCAGTTTTCCCTGTTCATCGATCGTCTTGAGAATGGTTTCCTTACGTTTCGCCATCTCCTTGAGTTTATCGTTAGCCTGGGCGATGGCTTCAATGTTCACCTCGTCCATATTACCCGTCTTCTCCTTACGGTATCGGGAGATGAAAGGGATAGTACAGCCCTCTTCGAGCAGTTCCAATGTATTTTCGACAGCCTGCTCTCTCAGTTTGAGCTGCGCTGCGATAATCTTAGTAAATTGATTCATCATTATATTATTGTTAATAGAGATGCAAAGGTACATAAAAAAAATCGCAAAGACGAAACTCCTTGCGACTTTTAAGATTTATTTCTTGATAGTAAACTCAAATTTCAAACCACCCTCTGGCAAGTTATTCACCCGGATGGTTCCACCATGCAGCAGCACGGCATTCTTCACGATGGCGAGTCCCAGTCCCGTTCCACCCATTTTTCGGCTCCTTCCCTTATCCACACGGTAGAAGCGTTCGAAGAGGCGGGCAATATGCTCCTGCGGCACACCCTGACCATTATCTCTGAAGACAAAGTGCCACTTGTTGCCTATTTCCTTACCCTCCAGCGTGATGGTCGTTCCGTCACCGGCATAGGCAATGGCATTATCAGTAAGATTGCGGAACACACTATAGAGCAGACTGCGGTTTCCCTTCACCACGATGCGCTCAGGTAGCAGGTTGTGGAACCCCATCTTGCGCTCCTCCCTTTCCAGCGCTGTTTCCCTCATGATGTCTCCCACCATCTTCGTGATATCCACCGCCTCGAAGTCTATCATGTCCGAACCGTCGTCCAGTCTGTTCAGCGTCGAGATGTCTCTCAGCAGGGAGGTAAGCCGTTCGCTCTGCGCATAACATCTCTGCAGGAACTGCTCCTTCATCTCCTCGCTGATATGCGGATTGTCGAGTATCGTCTCCAGATAGCCCTGTATGCTCGCCACCGGAGTCTTCAGTTCATGAGCGATATTCTGCGTCAGTTGCCGTTTCAGGATATCCTGTTCCCTTCGGGTGGTCTGGATACGCTTATACATCTTGATGATGCGTTCAGCGATTTCACCCAGTTCATCATCCGGAAATTTAGCCAGATCCTCTATCTCTAAGCTCTCGTTGTGATCAGCCTTGTAGGCGAAGATGCGGAGCTTGGCAATATTCTTGCCCAACCGATGGGTGAATCGGTAGAGTACGATGGTCAGGATGATGATGGCGAAAACGGCAAACCAGATGTAATGCTGGTCAGCCTGCAGCGATTTAGAGAGATCATCATTATAAGGCAAGGCACTTCTGATGATGATAGAGTCAGCAGGGAAATAGGAAGCCACATAAAAGTAATCCTGCTTCAGGGTTTTCGACTCTCGTTCCACGCTCGATCCCTGTCCATTCTTCAGCGCCTCTTGTATCTCCTTGCGGTTCAAGTGATTGGCAAAACGGTCATAGTGCTTGCTCATATTATCGTACACCACCTTGCCGTCGGGCCTTATCAGGGTAACACGCAGATCCCTGCTTTCATGTTCACGGATGAAAGCATTCAGTTTGGTTTCCGCCACGACGAGTTTCGAACGACTCACGCTGGGCAGAGTCTCCAGACTATCGCCGTTGCTCAAGATGATTCCTCTATCATGAGCCAGCGAGAGATCCTCCTCCAAGAGGGCGTTGTAGTTTTCCAGTTTCATCGTGAGCGTACTGATTTTATACTGTTTCTCACGAGTCTGCTGGAACATGATAAAACTGACAGCGAACACAAGGAACACCGCCAGCACCATGAGATACAGTTTTCGCCCAACTTTGGATTTCGTTTTTTGTATTTTCAGCATAAATAAAATCCTTTCTTATCACGCATCAAAATAATATCCAAAGCCGAGTCGGGTGACGATGCACTTCGCAAACTTACCGATTTTCTTTCTCATACGGGTGATGTTGACATCCACCGTTCGGTCGAGCACGAGCACATCCTTAGGCCATACGCGGTCGATGAGTTCCTGGCGGGAGAACACTCTACCCTTCTCTTCCAGGAGAAGTCGGAGCAATTCAAATTCTGTTTTGGTGAAAGGCACATCCTCTCCATCAATGCTCACCGTCTTCTTGTCGATATTGAGCACTAACCCCTGATAGCTGATGGTGGTAGGTTCAGCATCCTTGTCCAACTTATCAGCAGTACGGCGGATGACAGCACGCACACGCACCATCACCTCACGGATAGAGAAAGGTTTGGAGATATAGTCGTCAGCCCCGAGATTGAAACCAGTAACGGTATCGTTCTCAGTATCGCGAGCCGTCAGGAATATAATAGGAATCTGAGCCGTAGCCACATTCTCCTTGAGTTTCTTCGCCAGCTGGAATCCGCTCATACCTCCCATCATCACATCGAGCAGCAAGAGGTCGTAGGAAGCAATGTCTTTCTCCAGAGCTTCCTCAGCCGAGTTGGCAGTTTCTACCAGATACCCCTCGGTTTCCAAGTTAAATTTCAGAATCTCACAGAGGTCCTGTTCATCATCCACCACAAGGATTTTATAGTTCTTTTCGTCCATCTTTATAATATATAATAATGTATATATAGTCTGAGGTCTTTCCTCGGGTGCAAAGATACGACAAAAAATCTGTAACACGCATTACATTCTATTACAATTTCATTTCAAAAGCAAGTAAAAGATGTGACGGGGAATCATTCTTAGAGATCTTGTTTGCTTACGCGTTTTTAGAAAAGCCTTATATCTTATATATAATAATGTGTAGCTTTCTGTAGCCGCATCGCATAGTTTTTAGGCTGTGTGCCTTAACTGGGTGCAAAATTAGGAAATTACAATTACGTACAACAGCTGATTTGTACTTTTCTTGTGTATAAAATGTAAACCGAAACAAAATAGACACAAAAAAGATAGGAAATTGAGGAAAAATGTGTCAGTAAGCAAAACAAATGGAACGAAGGGTTTTCATTTGTTTTCCGCATTTATACTTTTTTAATAGCGTGTCGTCACATTAGCTACCAAAAAATTCGTTTGATTACAATCTTATTTCGTAATTTTGCATCCATATTGAATTTATTAGTATTTAAAGAGAATAAGAAAATGACAGATCAAACTAACAATTGCTCCTTGGTCATTGGGGAACGCATAAAACAGGAACTCAAAAGACAAGGAAAAACAACAGTATGGCTCGCAAAGCAACTTGGTTGCCACAGAACCAACATTTATAAGATTTATAGCAAATCTACTATCGACACAGGTATGCTCATGCATATCTGCAAGGTAATCGGCTATAATTTCTTCGACTTGTTGTCTGAGGAATACAAGAAGCAGGTAAACGGTTAATTAGTTTTCACTAAAAAATAAAGGTGACAAAGGTTTCTATGCCTTTGTCACCTTTATTATATATATATACAAATCATACTATGCTAATCTCTTCTCCAATCTCTCACGGATGGCTGCAATGAAGCCGGCTGAGTTGACTGCCTTTGCCTCTACACCTTCCATCAGGTTGACGAGGTCCTTGGTGGCGATACCATCATTCAGCGTATCGAAGCAAGCTGCCTCCAACTGGTCGCCGAAATTCTGCAATGCCTGAATGCCATCTAACTCGCCACGCTTTCTCAACGCACCGCTCCATGCAAAGATTGTTGCCATAGGGTTGGTAGATGTATCTTCGCCCTTCAGATAACGGTAGTAATGGCGGGTTACTGTGCCATGAGCTGCCTCGTACTCATACTTACCGTCTGGAGAAACCAATACGGAGGTCATCATCGCCAACGAACCGAAGGCTGTACTGAGCATATCGCTCATCACATCACCATCATAGTTCTTACATGCCCAGATGAATCCACCCTTGCTGCGGATAACACGAGCCACGGCATCATCAATCAATGTATAGAAGTACTCAATGCCGAGCTCTGCAAACTTCTCCTTGTAATCGCTCTCATACACTTCCTCGAATATCTTGCGGAACTGTGCATCGTAAGTCTTGGAAATGGTATCCTTGGTAGCAAACCACAAATCCTGCTTGGTATCGATAGCAAACTTGAAACAGCTATGAGCAAAGCTGCGGATACTCTTATCGGTATTGTGCATACCCTGAATAACACCAGCACCTTCGAAGTTGTGAATCTCCACCTCCTGCTTCTTTCCGCTCTTACCCTCGAATACGAGTTTGGCAACTCCCGGCTCATCTGCACGGATTTCCACACTCTTATATACATCACCATAAGCATGACGGGCGATGGTAATCGGCTTCTCCCAGTTCTTCACGCAAGGGTGAATGCTTGGAATCGTGATAGGAGCACGGAACACAGTACCATCCATGATGCTACGGATAGTGCCATTAGGGCTCTTCCACATCTTGTGGAGATGATATTCGTCCATACGCTGGGCATTAGGAGTAATCGTAGCACACTTAACGGCTACACCATATTTCTTGGCAGCCTCAGCAGAATCGATAGTCACCTGATCATTGGTCTTGTCACGGTAAGGCAAACCAAGGTCATAATACTCTGACTTCAAATCTACGAAAGGAAGGATCAGTTCATCCTTGATCATCTTCCAGAGGATTCTTGTCATCTCGTCACCATCCATCTCCACCAAAGGAGTTGTCATCTGAATCTTTTCCATAAGCGAAATACCTATATATGTATTATTAATAAATTACAATTTATAACCACTAAGCAACAGACGCTTAATAATTTGATTGCAAAAGTAATAAATAATTCTCAAAAGAGAAAGGAAAACGCCATTTTTCTTTCAAAACGACACAAACTTTGAGTCTTTCTTTCTTATTTTAAGTATATTTATACAGAAAAGCACCTGTAATACTAAAAAAGCACCAATGAGCCTAAGCCCACTGGTGCTTCCTAAATTTTACTTATGATACTCTAAAAAGTCTCCGATTTACTTATCGCTCTCTGGAGCCTTGTCGATCAAGTCCATGAACTGGTCGAGCTTAGGAGTGATGATAATCTGAGTGCGGCGGTTGCGCTGCTTGCCAACCTCAGAATCGTTGGTAGTTACAGGGTTGTACTCACCACGGCCACCAGCGGTCAAACGCTTAGGATCTACGCCGAAGTGATCCTGCAAGTACTGTACTACAGAAGATGCACGGAGAGCAGAGAGGTCCCAGTTGTTGCGGATGTTCTTCATCTTGGCACTTGTAGTGCTAACTGGTACGTTATCTGTATTACCCTCTACGAGAACATCGTAGTCCTTGTAGTCCATGATGATCTTGGCAATCTTGCTCAAAGTTTCCTGAGCACGGCTGTTTACCTCATAGCTACCGCTCTGGTAGAGCATGTTGTCAGCCAAAGAGATGTAAACCACACCCTTCATTACCTGTACGTCAACCTCCTTCAACTCGTCCTTGCTGAGAGAGCGGGTCAAGTTGTTGGTAAGCACCATGTTGAGAGAATCGCTCTTGCTCTTCACCTCTACCAAGTGGCGGATGTACTGGTTAGACTCATTGATCTGGTCAACGAGCTTGTCGATGCTGATGTTGTTCTGACTTGCGTTGTTCAAACTCTTGTCGAGCGCATTCTGCATAGACTTATAGTCCTTCTTCATCTGAGCAAGCTGATCTTCGAGAGTTGTTACACGAGCCTGAGAAGCAGCCAACTGCTCCTTTGTATTCTGATAGTTGCTTGACAACTCCTTGTTCTCGTTCTGGCAATTCTGAAGTTCCTTCTTACTTGCACAACTTGTGGCCAACAATGCGCCAGCCATCAAAGCCATTACTAAAAATTTGTTCTGCTTCATATTTTCTGGTTTTAAATTTTTCCGATAGTTGATTTTTACTAAATTACTAAATATAATGAATCCTAATACGATGAATAAAAATTCACACGCTGCTTTTCGTTTGCAAAGTTACGAATAAGACTTGAATAAACCACTTTTGTCAAACCCATTTAGATAATTTTAACCACTTTTTCTGTTTTTCTCATCTTTCTCACTCATTTTTAACAAATTAGCGTCTTCATTCAGCAGATTTTCCTGCTCTGTGAAAGCACACAGTTTGGGCAACATACCTAAAAATATAAAAAAACAAGCGTTTTATTTTGTCCTTATTTTAATTTGTATTATCTTTGCACTCGAAAAGCGATACATAGGCCATGTATCCTTACCGAAAGAATAAATACATTAACAATATAAAAAGAGAAATAAGTATGATTCTTTTTTTCAGAACTCCATCTAAGAGTGTGATTGCGACCGAGATTGACCACAAGCCTTCTCAGGACGAAATCAATGAACTTTGTTGGCTTTATGGTGATGCGACTTTAGAGGACGCCCAGCAATTGCAGGGCTTCTATGTCGGCCCACGCCGTGAAATGATTACTCCTTGGAGTACGAATGCCGTTGAGATTACTCAGAATATGAGTCTTAACGGCATTTCGCGTATTGAGGAGTATTTCCCTGTTGATAGCGAGGATGCGGAGCACGATCCTATGCTCCAGCGCATGTACAACGGTATCGGACAGGATGTGTTCACCGTCAACCACGAGCCTGAACCTATCAAGTATGTAGATGACCTCGAAAAGTACAACGAGGAAGAAGGTCTTGCTCTCAGCGAAGACGAAATGGCTTATCTCCACAAGCTGGAGAAGGAGAATGGACGCCCGCTCACCGACAGTGAAATCTTCGGTTTTGCACAGATCAACTCTGAGCACTGCCGTCACAAGATTTTCGGCGGACAGTTTATCATCGACGGCAAGGAGATGGAGTCTTCTCTTTTCAGCATGATCAAGAAGACCACCAATGAGAACCCTAACAAGATTCTCTCTGCCTACAAGGACAATGTGGCTTTCTCTCAGGGTCCTGTCATCGAGCAGTTTGCTCCTGCTGACCAGACTACCAGCGATTTCTTCCAGGTAAAGGACATCGAGAGTGTCATCTCCCTGAAGGCTGAAACCCACAACTTCCCTACTACTGTAGAGCCTTTCAATGGTGCTGCTACGGGTACTGGTGGTGAAATCCGCGACCGTATGGGTGGTGGTGTAGGTTCATGGCCTATCGCAGGTACCGCCTGCTACATGACTGCTTATCCTCGTTTGAAGGATGACAACGGCAAGAGCGATGTGGAGCGCGACTGGGAAGATATCCTGCCTGTGCGTAAATGGCTCTATCAGACTCCTGAGCAGATCCTC
Source organism: Prevotella sp. AM42-24 (assembly GCF_003461825.1). Classification (NCBI taxonomy): domain Bacteria; kingdom Pseudomonadati; phylum Bacteroidota; class Bacteroidia; order Bacteroidales; family Prevotellaceae; genus Prevotella; species Prevotella sp. AM42-24. The sequence continues at coordinate 18,967 of NZ_QTXV01000049.1, forward strand.
ATCAAGGCATCTAACGGCGCTTCTGACTTCGGTAACAAGTTCGGTCAGCCTCTCATCACGGGTTCTGTGCTTACTTTCGAGCACCAGGAGAACGGCGAGAAGTATGCTTACGACAAGGTGATTATGCTCGCTGGTGGTGTAGGCTATGGCAAGAAGCGTGACTATAAGAAGGGCGAGCCACAGAAGGGCAACAAGGTGGTCGTAGTAGGTGGTGACAACTATCGCATCGGTCTCGGTGGCGGTTCTGTTTCTTCTGTAGATACAGGTCGTTACAGCAATGGCATCGAGTTGAACGCTGTTCAGCGTGCCAACCCTGAGATGCAGAAGCGTGCTTACAACCTGGTTCGTGCACTCGTTGAGAACGACGAGAACCCTGTAGTCAGCATCCACGACCACGGTTCTGCTGGTCACTTGAACTGTCTCTCTGAGTTGGTAGAAGAGTGCGGTGGCGAAATCGACATGGCTAAGTTGCCTATCGGTGACAAGACCTTGAGCGCTAAGGAAATCATCGCCAACGAAAGTCAGGAGCGTATGGGCTTGCTCATCGACGAAAAATATATTGAAGAGGTACAGAAGATTGCCGACCGTGAGCGTGCTCCAATGTACGTGGTAGGTGAGACTACTGGCGATGCTCACTTCAGCTTCAAGCAGGCTGACGGTGTGAAGCCATTCGACCTCGACGTGGCTCAGATGTTCGGTCATACTCCTAAGACTGTCATGGTGGATGAGACCGTAGAGCGTAAATATGAAGATGTAACTTACTCTGCCGACAACCTCGACGAGTACTTGCAGCGTGTTCTCCAGATGGAGGCGGTAGCTTGTAAGGACTGGTTGACCAACAAGGTGGACCGTTCCGTAACTGGTAAGATTGCCCGTCAGCAGTGCCAGGGTCAGATTCAGTTGCCACTCTCCGACTGTGGTGTTGTAGCACTCGACTATCGTGGCGAGAAGGGTATCGTAACTGCTATGGGTCATGCTCCTCAGGCTGGTTTGGCTGATCCTAAGGCTGGTTCTGTACTCTCTGTAGCAGAGTCATTGACCAATATCGTTTGGGCTCCTTTGGCAGATGGTATGGACAGCATCAGTCTCTCTGCTAACTGGATGTGGCCTTGCCGCAGCCAAAAGGGTGAGGATGCTCGTTTGTACGAGGGCGTGAAGGCTTTGTCAGACTTCTGCTGTGCCATCCACGTGAACGTACCAACAGGTAAGGACTCTCTCTCATTGACCCAGCAGTATCCTAACGGCGAGAAGATCATCGCTCCAGGTACCGTCATCGTAAGTGCTGGTGGTGAGGTTTCAGATGTCAAGAAGGTGGTTAGTCCTGTTCTCGTCAACGACAAGAACTCAAGCCTCTATCATATCGACTTCAGCTTCGACGAGCAGCGCCTCGGTGGTTCTGCCTTCGCTCAGAGCTTGGGCAAGGTGGGCAGCGATGTTCCTACCGTAAAGAACCCAGAGTACTTCGTTGATTGCTTCAACGCTGTACAGGAACTCATCAACCGCGGTTGGGTAATGGCTGGTCACGATATCAGTGCCGGTGGTTTGATTACTACTCTCCTCGAGATGACATTTGCCAACGTAGAGGGTGGTATGAAGATCAACCTCCACGACATCGCTGATGCTGACATCATCAAGACTCTCTTCGCAGAGAACCCAGGTGTTGTTATTCAGGTAAGCGATGCTCACAAGGACGAGTTGAAGGCATTCTTCGATGAGAACGGTATCGGCTATGCTAAGATTGGTTATCCTGCTCCTGAGCTTCGCAAGATCATCATCAAGAAGGAAGGCTTCGAGCACGAGTTTGATATCGACGCTTTGCGCGACGACTGGTATAAGACATCTTACCTCCTCGACCGCAAGCAGAGCATGAACGGTATGGCTAAGAAGCGCTACACCAACTATAAGAAGCAGCCTATCGAGATGAACTTCGGCTACGGCTTCAAGGGCACTCTCGCAAGCTATGGTCTCGACGCTAACCGTCGCACTCCATCAGGCATCAAGGCAGCTATCATCCGTGAGAAGGGTACTAATGGTGAGCGTGAAATGGCTTACTCTATGTATCTCGCTGGCTTCGACGTGAAGGACGTAATGATGACCGACTTGATTTCTGGTCGTGAAACTTTGGAGGATGTGAACTTCATCGTATTCTGCGGTGGTTTCTCTAACTCCGACGTTCTCGGTTCTGCCAAGGGTTGGGCTGGTGCATTCCTCTACAATCCTAAGGCTAAGGAGGCACTCGACAAGTTCTATGCTCGTGAGGACACCCTTTCACTCGGTATCTGCAACGGATGTCAGTTGATGGTTGAGTTGAACCTCATCAATCCTGAGCACAAGCATCGTTCACACCTCTGCCACAATACTTCCAAGAAGTTTGAGAGCACCTTCCTCGGTCTGACTATTCCTCAGAACGAGAGTGTGATGTTTGGTAGCCTCAGCGGTGACAAGCTTGGTATCTGGGTAGCTCACGGTGAGGGTCGTTTCTACTTGCCAGAGCCAGAGGATCACTACAATGTGATTGCGAAGTACAACTATGCTGAGTATCCAGGCAATCCAAACGGCAGTGACTACAATGTAGCAGGTATCTGCTCAGCAGATGGTCGCCACTTGGCCATGATGCCACACTTGGAGCGTGCTATCTTCCCATGGCAGAACGCTTGGTATCCAGCTGATCGCCGCAACGACGAGGTAACTCCTTGGATTGAGGCATTTGTCAATGCACGTCAGTGGATTGAAGAAAGAGCTTTTAAAAAGTAAAAAAGTAAAAAGTTAAAAAATGAATAATAGCGTAAGTTATCTTACATTATTCAAAACATTTATGAAGATTGGCATAGTCACCTTTGGTGGTGGCTATGCCATGATTCCTATTATAGAATCCGAAGTCGTCGATAAGCATCATTGGATGACGAAGGAGGAATTCTTGGATGCCATCGCTACTACCCAGGTTTGTCCGGGCGCCTTGGCCATCAACATGAGTTCCCTGCTCGGATATAAGCTGGCAAAGATGCCGGGAGCCATTGTCTGCACCCTCGGCGCTTCGTTGCCTTCCTTCCTTATTATATTAGCGATTGCTATGTTTTTCCATCAGTTTGAGGACAACAAGGTGATTGCGGCGATGTTTGCAGGTATCCGTCCTGCCGTCGTGGCTCTGATAGCTGTTCCTACCTTTTCATTGGCCAAGAGTGCCCACATCTCGTTCGTCAACTGCTGGGTTCCTATCTTATCTGCCCTCCTGATATGGCTGATGGGCGTCAACCCTATCTGGGTAATTATCGTAGCAGCCTTAGGTGGATACGTCTATGGACAGTTTATCCAACCGACGGAGTAATTAAAAAATCAGAATATGGAAGAGACAAAACCACATTTTGCAAGTTCTAAAAATGTTCACATAGACGACTTCTTGAAGCTGATTCAAGAATGCAAGGATGAAAAGGAACTTAAAAGGCTTCGCAAGGCTATAACCACCGCAAAGAAGCCTTTTTAAGAAGTATTAGTCGTGGAAATCCATATTTTTTAGCACATTTCCACGACTAATAAATTTATTCACCACCCAAAAACATACTCATGTAAAACGGCAAATAGATACACCCATCTTCTATTTCCAAGTTATTACCACTCATGACAATACGCCGATTGATTTTGTCAGCAAAAAGCGAATGAGCCATATCGAGAGAAGCATGTTGCTTATAATCCTTACCAGATTTCACTTCCACAATACTAATTTTATTCTTCTCAGGGAAAATAAAATCCAGCTCGTGCTTACTCTTTCTGTCATAATAGCTGAGAGAAATGCCATGCTTGGCAAATTCTCCTGCTACATAATTCTCAGTCAATGCCCCTTCATTCACATCAATATCTCCAGACAAAACCTGTGCCTGAATACCATTGAGCATCATGGCACACATCAAACCAGAATCGACAAAAAACAACTTGTATAGTCTCAGATTCTCATGGATAGGAAAAGGCAATTCGAAAGCCCCGACATTAAAGGAATAATACGCCATACCTGCATCAACAAGCCATTGCGTAGGTGCTCCATACTTGCGACGAGAAGCATTTTTTTCAATAGAAGCTAATATAAAACGCTTATCTTGCTTACTCAACTGCCCTGGAATAGCATCAAACACAGACTTTACCAACAACTTGTCATTACCTGCATATTTAGAAATATCATTACGATAACCATTCAGTATGTCCTTCTGAACAGCTATCGTCTTATTGAAATCCTCATTGCTCAAATAGGTAACAACAACTTCTGGCATACCACCAACTATCAAGTATTGACGATAACGCTCCATGATTTGACCATGTAGAAATTCAGGCACAGGACGCAAATTTTGGTAGCACTCTTTCAACATTTCAATTACATCCTTGCTGATATTACATGCCCAAAGAAATTCCTCGAAGTCAAGTGGATACATATCCAATTCTCTTTCGAATCCTACAGGATAAGAAGACACATCCTTATAATTAATACCTAGCAAAGAACCAGATTCTATATAATCATATTGTCCATCCTCAACTAAAAATTTGATTGCAGTACGAGCCTTAGGACAAGCCTGTATCTCGTCAAAGAATATCAGAGTTTGCCCTGGCTCCAAAGGTCCGAATCCCATAGCTGATAAGTTTATCAGAATGGTACGTGCATCCAGATTTCCTTCGAAAGCTTGTTTTGCCATAGGCATCTGCTCAAAGTTAATCTCAACCATATTTTTATAGTGAGCCATTGCAAATTGGCGAACAATTGTAGTCTTGCCAATCTGTCGAGCACCTTTTATGAGAAGTGCCTTATTAGAAGATTCCTGCTTCCACTTTACCAACTCACTGATTATCTTTCTTTTAAGCATATTCTTACAACTTTTTTCCATGTTTTCGGATACTTATTTGCAACTTTTTTCCAGCTTTTCAGGCTTTAAGTTGCAACTTTTTTCCAGCTTTTCACGTGCAAATTTACAACTTTTTTCCAATAACAGCAAGGAAATTACACTTATTTACCAAAAAGAGCGTAAAGTTTTTTAAAATAATTTGGCGATAATCAAGAAAATCAGTACATTTGCAATTAAAAAGAGAATAAACTATGATATTTCTTCAACTTTTCATCGTATTCTTTCAGATAGGCATCTTCGGATTCGGAGGTGGCTACTCCATGATTTCCCTGATTCAGGGACAGGTAGTGACGCAGTATCATTGGATGACGATGCAAGAGTTTACCGATGTGGTGGCCATCTCGCAGATGACACCAGGACCTATCGGCATCAACTCTGCTACCTATTGCGGCTATACCGCTGTGCACAATGCAGGCATGGGCGGCATGATAGCCATACTCGGAAGTGCCGTGGCAACCTTTGCCCTGGTTCTCCCCTCTTTGATTTTGATGATTCTGATCAGCAAAATGCTGTATAAATATATGAACACATCGATGGTGCAGAGCATCTTCATCGGTTTGCGCCCATGCATCGTGGGCCTGGTAGGCGCCGCAGCCCTGCTCCTGATGACTCCAGAGAATTTCTCTACTCCAGAGAATCCCTGGCATTTCTACATCTCCATCGCCCTCTTCTTCGCCACCTTTATCGGCGTGAAGGTAATGAAGATCAATCCGATAAGAATGATACTCTACTCGGCTTTTGCCGGGCTGGTATTACTATATTAAACAAAATCTTACTATGTTATTTGACAGTAATAAATAAAAGTCGAAAATTTGAAAAGCGAAACGGAGAAAACCCATCACCCTTCACCCCTATCAACATAATCATCTGATATACAAGTGATTACAAGCAAAATAACTAAAAATCGCCCTTCACCACCCTTCATCGGTCTTCACCTCAAAATGAATCGTCTATGAAGCCTAAGGCTGTCGTCTATGAAGGCAAGTTATAGTCTTAATAGACGACTGGATGGACTCATAAGAGGGGGCTAAATCAAGAAAAAGTAAGCGGCTCCGCGTTTATACCTTGCATAATTGAAAAAA
>NZ_QTXV01000005.1:0-141076 GCF_003461825.1 Prevotella sp. AM42-24
TCTGTGTCATCTTATGAGGGCGGTTGCGGATTTGAGGATAAAGTAAAAAAATGCCCAAATGCAATATATTTTAACGCCTTAACAATAAAAACCGTTAATAATACATAAATAACGCATTCGTTATATATCGATTTAAAATAAATTTCGTAAATTTGCATCATTTAACCAGTAGTACAGTATAAATATGAAAAAGTATTTAGTTTTAATATTATTGGCAGTGATTATATCATCGTGCCAAGATGAAATTCTTAATGACAGTAATCCTGTTATTGAGAACGTGAATGTTAATTTGTCTATGGATGAGGCAATGAGTATTGCAAATGATAATCCTACAAATTTATCAGAGGATGAGATTCTGGCAATGGTAAATGATTTTTCCACTTCGTTGGGCTCAAAAACAAGAAGTGCTGCCAATCCAAGAATGTCTATTGTGGGCTCATATCGCATAGGCGGAATTATATCAAGCAAGACAACAAGAGGGACTACGACTGATAGTATTCCTGTTTATGAGGTGTGTTTACAGTCTGGAGAAAAGAGTGGGTATGCTTTAGTTTCTGCCGACTCTCGAAGTGCTGGTGTTTTGGCATATATAGAAAATGGTATTTTTGAGAAAAAAGATAGTACTGGGGCATGTTTGATGTTAAAATTGGCTGAAGCTTCAACTGTTTCAGAGATAAATAAAATAGAAAGGCTCAAAGTTGAGTTACGAGAGAAAACCTTGAAGAAAGTAGCTTCTTGTTTGGGTAAATCTACAGTAACATATGAAGAAATAAAAGATTTGATTGAGGTTAATGGTGTAAAAAGCCATGAAACAACTTCCCGTTCTACAGCTTATGACAAACCTTTGAGCCAGATTATATCGTTAATGCCTCAAAATGGTGGAGCTGTTTTAAAGACCGAGTGGGGCCAAGACAATCCTTATAACTTGTTGTTGCCTAAATCTTATAATGCAAAGTATCATACGGAAAGAAATTACCCTATGGGGTGTGCTATTACAGCAGGAGTTCAAACTTTAGCAGCTATCGCTCCGAGCATGACGATTGATGGAACAGTCATAGACTGGGCATTTGTTACTAAAAAACCGAAATTGAACTATGATTCGTATTTTGGCGGAGATTATGAGGAGGCTATGATGATTTCCAAAGTAGTTAAGCATATGTATGAAGGAACAAATACAACACCAAATATTGATGAGGATTTTAAGTATGGGCCTTATGATGATCCGAATATACCTTGTGTAAAAAGTAGTACAACTTCAGTTTCTAAATTATTGGATTATTTAAAGAAGTATGTTTCTTGTGGCACTTATTATAATAAATATGCCCCAGATCCACTGTTAAATACGATAAATGCAAACCGCCAGATGCCTTGCGTTGCAATAATGGGTGGAACACATACTGCAAATGAACAGGCTGAAAAAGGTTCTCATGCTTGGGTTATAGATGGATATGCAATTTGCACTAAGACAAGCAGAGAAATTTTACGAAATAACGATTTGTACTTTCATGCTAATATGGGATGGGATGGAATTGACAATGGCTTTTATAAGGTAAATGCAGATGCTTCGACTGATTTTGAGACAACATTAGGCACTTATAATATAAATTTTTGGGAAATAACAGAAATTCATAAGAAATAATTAGTTTTAATTGCATTTGGTGTACAAAGTTATGTACATCAAATGCTTTATTCTATTGGCAAATATGAAAATAATTCAATCCTTTTTTCTTTTTTTATTGTTTTCTATAGTATATGGCTGTAGTAATGGTACTGATGTTTCATCATTGTGTTTTGAAAAAGAGTATTACGAAAAGCCATTATTAGAAAACCCATCGGAAATTATGTTTAGTGGTGGAAGCAACAATCTTTCAGTCGAAGTGTCAGATGATAATGTTTTGGAAGCCACTATTGGTGCTGGAAAAATAAAAATAAAGACAAAAAAGAATGGGATTGTTTATCTTGTTGTAAAGGATAAGACGGAGAATACTAGCGTTACTATTAGGGTTAAGGTCGTGGATAGTTACTTAGGTTTGCAATTAGGCAAACCAATTCCGAACAATTCTGTTTATAACGAAGATGACAGGCTTTATTTAGTAAATAATAAAAGTAAATCATTTTATTTATATGATAAATCTTTTAATTTAAAAGCTACTGGCAATTACAAACTGTTTGTGAAAAACTCAAATTATTTTCTTTCTTTAGTCTTTTCAGATAAGGTTTGTTTTTATAATATTTCAAACAGTTCACATGATTTTTTATGGGGAGCCATTCCTACTTATTTAGAGTTTTTATGGACGAATGAAGGTCTTACAACTACTAATGCACGAGATGTATCACCTGTCGTTATGACTGCTTTTGATTTAGACACAAATAACGTTTACTATTTTAATGTTGATTCTACCGAATTTCCTTACGGGATATTAAATTAAAACACAACAGCAATTAGCAATATACAACACCTTTCTGTTGATGCTATTTTGAATATGTAGTGGGAAAAGCAAAACTATTATGTATGTAGCTATCACTGAGTGATTATGTTTGGTTGCTTTTACGAAAAAATGAAGTTAAATTTCTATGTAAAAAAGTCCTAATTTCCATATTTCTCTTCTTGTAAATTATGGGATATTAAGAAAAATATCGTATCTTTGTCCCCGAATTGATGCGTTCTTTGCATATTGCAAAATACAGAAACGAGCAGAAGTCCGCTCGTTTCCATATTGTTACCTATATAATATAGGCAAACGCCCAACTTCTTGATTTTCAATCAAAGTCCAATTTAGAGCGAGTTAAAATTATTAGTTTTACGTTCTTTCCCAAAAAAGGGTTTGTGTGATAGTAGTTTAAAGGCTAAAAGCACTACCTTTGCATGCAATAATAAGTAACAACACGTTTAAGGTCACAATTTGTGACCTCAAAAATAAAGATAGAAATATGGCAGATAATATAGAACATCAAGATAAAGGAGAACTGGTCGCAAATTACGACCGGTTACAAAATGATGAAGTCGTAGTTACCACTCCTGTAGAAAGTCGAATAATGTCTATTCGTGGAAATCAAATTATGATAGATAGAGACTTGGCTGAACTTTACGGAGTGGAAACTAAAAGATTAAACGAGGCTGTAAAACGTAATATAGAACTCCTGATTTTAGAATAAGAATAAATCCATACACAAAGGATTTTACACCAATCGAAAAAACTCTTCAAGAATATGACAGACTTGGTATCACAATATATTAAGAAAGGACTACATAGTCTTTATTACGCTTTTTATGTTATAATAGAAGGAATTTTTAAAGTAAGTCATTCATGGAATCCCATAATCAGCATAGCGGGAATTATATCGCTTTTAGTAGCACTTCCACTAATTAGCATAATTAGATTGCTATTTCTATGCTGGATGGATCTTGATATTCCTGTGAATACTGCAACAATAATTTGCATAATTATATGGAGTGGTTTATACTGGTTGACATATCATTATTATTTTCCTGCATACGAAAATATTGAACAAAAATTTCAAAAAGATAGTTTGTTGTCCAAAATAGTTTTTGGGATGTTTGCGATTGCAGTTATTTGTATATCAATCCACATCAATTGTTGGCTATCAGAGCTTTATCTAATAAAATGGAAAAGTCTATGATAATCATCATCTAAAATAGGAGGGTGCGTCACAGACTTATAGGATAAGGAGGTGAAAGCGAGACAAGTGGAAAATATTATTATAGAACAATCAAAAAATAGAAATCATGATAATAAAAAAATCCTAGTATTTTTTATCTGTAGCATTGTTCCTTACATATCTAAGGGACAATGCTTAGATTCACTTAAAAGCGTGTGTTTACCTGATAGTATAGCGGAACAAATAGAAAATAACTATAAAGATAAATATACAAATGCAAGTAAAAATGTTGTAAACCTCATCTCTCCTAATAATTATAATTTTGTGGATGGAATATATGCTTTCAAAAGGCATGGGACCACATTTTCCAAGACAAATTTTTGTCTATAAGAGAGAGAAAATTTTCATCTTTAATAGCCGAGGGGACTATAATCCAGAAGGTGTTATTATGGAATTCTGCTCTTGTATTAAAAAGTTAAATTTAACACACAAGGAAATTGTAGATTATCTTAATGTAATATGCTTATATTTACAGGAAGAAGAGGTAACTGATTATGGAGATACGATAAAATAACAAAAGTACAATTCCGTGGAAACGAATTTACGTTTTCATGGAATTGTACAGTACCCTATGCTTTCTTCCTCAGTACAAAGTGTTTAGCTTCCTTTCTTTTCGGCTCATTTTTGGATGAATCTATCAGAATAATGCTGCTATAATCCTTCACCTTGTATTCAATCTGTACAGGTCGAAATAGTTCATCATTTCTCGCGCTGTGCGAATCGGCAAACCTCGATGAGTTTCTGCTTCAGCTTGCCACGGCCAGCCATCACAGTTTTATTTTGCTTCAATACGCTGCTAGGCCAGCCATCCTCGAAGCAGGTCACACTGAGATACTCCGAGGTCTGGGCATCTTGGTCAACTGCCTTGTCTATCTCCTTCTTAAACTCGTCGTCCAAGTCCTTGATGTCGCCATCATGATCCTTGCCGTCCTCGATCTTCTTGCCCTTCAGTCCTTCCGTGATGGCACCCATCAGTCCGCCCATCACCTCCTTCACGGTCTCCTTTGGTATCACGCTGACCACCTCGCAGGAGATTGTGTAGTTGCCATCCTTCTCTAGGCTGGCATTGATATAAGTGTCGTTGGCGTAGCTATCCTTGGTGGCATCCTCGTGCTCGTGATGCTCGCCCACGGCATATTGGTTTCCGTGGCAGGCGAAGAGCAGTTTCAGTTCCTCCAGGTAGCCCTCCACCAACTCGTCGGTGTTAGCCTGGTTGCCTATCTTCATGAAGTCAAGACCTATCGCCTTCTTCATTGCCTGCATGATGGGCATGGCGGCGATGTCCTCCATGTTCGCCTTGAAGAGAGCCTTTGCCTGCTTCTTGATTTGCGAGAGATTGGTAATCTTGGTAATGCGACCGTATTCATCGGTCTCAAAGTTGATGGTGCTGCCTATCACGCTCTTGGCGGTGCGCTCCGCTATCATGGCCATCATCTTGTCCCGGAAGTTGTCGCCCACCGAATCGGCCTTTACGTCCAGGAAGGTGTAGCTCATCTTATAGCCCTTGCTGGTGGAATCGTTTACCACGAGGCGCACCTGGGTGGATACGTCGAGCGTCTTCACCGTGTCCTTGCCGTTCACCTTCCATTCATTCTCATTTATCCAGTATTCGCAGGTGTCGCCCTTGCAGAAGTAGGCCACCACATTCACCACCGAGTCTTCGACAGCTGTGTCCACTTCCAACGTGTCGGAGTTGTTCGATAGCCATTGACTATCAGTGATTTTCTTGTCAATCGATACCGTGTCCTCTACCTTAGGCGACATTTCTCCGCCCTTCACGATGCCGTGATTGGCGAGCAGTCCGCAAGCTATTATGCAGCTCATCACTATCAACGAGATTTTCTTCATAAGTTCATTTTTATGTTGTTTATTCTTCAAGTTTTTATTTCTCGCTGCAAATTTACGATTTTTTTTGTAAAAAAAAGCCAAGCTCCTAAAAAAAACTGTAAAGATAACCCAAGTTTAACATAGCCAAACCGTTTCTCTTGCAGTCTTTGTTTTTATCGTTTTTCAAAAAGCTAACAAGACTTCCTTACCGTTTTTCGAAAACCTACCCGTCCTTCCTTACCGTTAAGGAAGGCTCCACCTCTCTTCTCGGTCTTCTCCCCTCAGGGAAGAAGAGGAAACCGCTCCTACTCGTCGCTCTTAACCGCTGCGCTCTAAGGTTGGCGGGGCATCAAAGCCCTCGCCAGGTGGTTGTGCGGGATGGGACCGCCTTTCTGTATTTGCTGCTTGCTAAAGGAAACGGAGGGGAAGGAGGGGTTAGTTGTTTCTGATTTTTAAATCGGATATTTGATAGCGGCCGACACCATCTTTTTCTTTTGTCAAGCTGTTGGTTACTCCTGATAGCTTGATATTGCCGACGCCTTCTATCATCGCATGAATCGATTCACAATCTACTTGGGCTTCTACCTTACCTACACCTTCATTGTCTATCTTCAACCTACCACCTTTGAAATGACCGATTTTTACATTGCCGACTCCTTCATTGTCGATGTTCACATCGTCTGACTGAAGACGAACTACTGTGACACTTCCTACTCCCTCATTATCAATCCCTACTCGATTCGCCAGGAGATTCTTGATCTCTATATTTCCTACTCCTTCATTGTCGATGTCAAATACATCTGAATTGATGGCGTCTGAATGGAAGGATCCGATTCCTTCTAAGGTGATCTTCACTAAATCTGGTGACGTGATATATACTCGCATACGACTGCCGGAATCGAGTTTACTGACACCTGTTATCTTGCTCTTTAAGCCAATCTTCAACTTTCCTTCTCGATAGATTGCCACGGTTTTATCCTCAAATTGCTTCCGAAGCTTATCATCCTTGATGTGAGTAAAGTCGAAACGCACACTCTGCTGATCTCCATTATTCTGTACATAATAGACATCCGCTACTGTTTCTACCTCTATTTTGACAAATGGCTTCTCTGTCAGATCCGCCTCTACAAAATGAAGGTTTCCGGTGTCTATCGTTCCATTACTCATAATCCCATTTGAATAGGAACAAGATATCGTTGCAGTTCCCATCAGAACTGCCAGCATAACAAGTATGCCGCCTTTTTTCAATCTTCTCATCATTTTCTAAAATTTAAATATGATTCGTAAAGTAAGCCGTTGCAGAAACGACCCATTTTTTAAACTCATTTTCCATATAGGCGAAAGGGGCGCTACTTAAGTTGCGCCCCTCACTCATTTTATTTTAAAAAACTTTTTTGCTTAAGATCTTCTTAGCATTCTCTATTCTTTCTGCAGTAGGAGGATTGACATCCTTGAGCGGATAGTCAATGCCTAACTTCTCATACTTATAGATTCCTAAGGTATGATAAGGAAGGACATCTACGCGTTCCACATTATCCAATGTCTGAAGGAAATCACTCAACTGCTCCAGATACTCATCTTTATCTGTAATACTAGGGATGAGTACATGGCGAATCCAAACTGGTTTCCGGATATCGCTCAGATAACGAGCACAATCCAGGATATTCCTGTTAGAATGCTTGGTCAGTTTACGATGCTCCTCATCATCAATATGTTTGATGTCCAGGAGTATCGTGTCTGTTACCTCCATCAGTCGCTCAAACTTCTCAAAGAAAGTCCCCTGACGGGTAAACAACTGTGCAGAAGTATCGAGACAGGTATTGATACCACGACGGTGCGCTTTCTCAAACAATTCCAGCAGGAAGTCGATTTGCAACAATGCCTCGCCACCGCTCACCGTGATGCCACCTTTGTCACCCCAGTAAGTACGGAACCGTTCCGCCTTGTCGAGCAAGTCATCTGCAGTCCATTCCTCTCCCACTCCCACTTTCCAGGAATCAGGATTATGGCAGAACTGACAACGCATCGGACATCCCTGTAGAAATATCAGGAAACGTATGCCTGGTCCATCTACCGAACCAAAGCTTTCTATGCTGTGAACAAATCCTTTCATACGCCAGCTTTCTTCTCTTGGTAATTATCCCAAAGAATAAAAGCAAGCCCAGGAACGACTATAAGAGCAGTGACGAGACCCAAAAAATCAACTAAATCCATAATTATTTCTTTTTATTTTTAGACTTTATTATAAAATACATTCCTAATGCAACTATCAAGACCATAAAGAAAACGCCCCAAGCATACAACCTAGTTCTATCTATATTATCTTGCATAATTCCTGCAAAAATGACACCACCAAGAATGAGCTTGACAACATCAAAACAGAATTTGTAACCCTCTTCATAAAGGGCTTTCTTTTGTTCATTATTTAGTTTCATACTGCAAATATAGCACTTTTTTCAATACCAAGTTTAAATTTGCAGTTAAATAAGCTAAAATTGCCCGCTAAATATCTTCGAAAAGAAAATATAGCGGGCAATCTATATGTTACAAAGAGACAAGAGAATTCTTCACTCTTCCCTCTTCATTCTTCACTTCCTTAGAGTCTCTCGTGAGCCTGACGAGCGATTACGTCGAGCTGCTGCTCACGGGTCAAGTCGATGAACTTAACTGCATATCCACTGACACGGATTGTGAAGTTCTGGTATTCTTCCTTCTCTGGATGCTCCATAGCGTCCTTGAGCTTATCTACACCAAATACGTTCACATTCAAGTGGTGAGCACCCTGACTGAAGTAACCATCCATTACACCTACCAAAGTCTGGGCACGCTCCTCGTCATCATGACCGAGAGCACCTGGACTGATGGTCTGTGTATTAGAAATACCATCGAGCGCATACTCGTAAGGCAACTTAGCTACTGAGTTCAATGAAGCCAAGAGACCATTCTTCTCTGCACCGTATGATGGGTTGGCACCTGGAGCCAAAGGAGCACCGGCTGGACGACCATCAGGCATATTGCTGGTGTACTTACCATATACTACATTGGATGTAATCGTAAGGATAGAGGTTGTAGGCTCTGAATCACGGTAAGTGTGATACTTCTTGATGAGAGACATGAAGGTCTTGAGCAACCATACTGCAATCTCATCAGCACGCACATCATCATTACCATAACGTGGGAAGTCACCCTCTGTCTTGAAACTCAATGGGAAACCGGTCTCATCACGGATGATATTTACCTTCGCATACTTGATAGCTGAGATAGAATCTACTACGTGGCTGAAACCTGCAATACCTGTTGCAAAGGTACGACGTACATCGGTATCGATGAGTGCCATCTCTGCTGCCTCATAGAAGTACTTGTCGTGCATATAGTGAATCAAGTTCAATGTCTTCACATAAACACTTGCCAACCAGTCCATCATATCCATGAAACGTGGCATGAACTCCTCGTATGTCAATACATCACCCTCTACAGCACGATACTTAGGACCACACTGCTCACGGGTCTTAGAATCTACACCACCAGAAACTGCATAGGTCAAGCACTTAGCCAAGTTGGCACGAGCACCGAAGAACTGCATTTCCTTACCTGTCTGTGTAGCAGATACACAGCAGCAGATGCTATAGTCATCACCCCATACAGGGCGCATTACATCGTCATTTTCGTACTGGATAGAACTTGTCTTCACAGAAATCAAAGAAGCATAGTGCTTGAATCCCTTAGGCAAACGAGCGCTGTACAATACAGTCAGGTTTGGCTCTGGTGAAGGACCCATGTTCTCCAATGTGTGGAGGAAACGGAAGTCGTTCTTTGTAACCATAGAACGGCCATCCTGACCCATACCACCTACCTCAAGTGTTGCCCATACTGGGTCACCAGAGAAGAGCTGGTTGTAAGAAGGGATACGTGCGAACTTCACCATACGGAACTTCATGACCAAGTGGTCGATCAACTCCTGTGCATCAGCCTCAGTCAAAGTACCCTCCTGGAAGTCACGCTCAAAATAGATATCGAGGAAAGTAGAGATACGACCTACAGACATCGCAGCACCGTTCTGTGTCTTTACTGCACCGAGGTAACCAAAGTACAACCACTGTACAGCCTCACGCGCATTCTGAGCTGGCTGACTGATATCAAAGCCATAGCTTGCAGCCATTTCCTTCAAGCCCTTGAGCGCCTTGATCTGCATAGCAACCTCCTCACGCAGGCGGATGACCTCGTCAATCATCTCACGGTCGCCCATCTGATTCAAATCCTTCTGCTTTTCAGCAATCAGGAAATCAATACCATAAAGAGCAACACGACGATAGTCACCTACGATACGGCCACGACCGTAAGTATCAGGAAGACCTGTAAGAATATGATTGTGGCGAACGAGCTTCATCTCTGGAGTATAAGCATCGAATACACCATCATTGTGAGTCTTGCAATACTTGTGGAAAATCTCGTGGAGCTTCTCAGATGGCTCATAGCCGTATGTTGTACAAGCCTGCTCTGCCATCTTGATACCACCGTATGGCATGAAAGCACGCTTCAATGGCTTATCAGTCTGAAGACCCACTACCTTCTCCAAGTCCTTGGTGCCCTCACCGATGTAGGCTGCACCGTATGCTGTCAATCCTGATACTACCTCTGTCTCCATATCAAGCACACCACCCTTGGCACGCTCCTGTTTCTGGAGTTCCTTCAACATACCCCAAAGGGTATCAGTAGCTTGGGTAGGTTCTGCCAAGAACGTCTCATCGCCGTCGTAGCTGGTGTAGTTGTTCTGAATGAAGTCACGAAGATTGACCTCAGATTGCCACTTGTTTCCTTTGAAACCTCTCCATTCTGTTCTCATAATCAATGTTCCTTTATATTTAAATAGTTAATAATTATAATAATGAATACAATTTTTCAGAAACAAAAAAGCCCAATCACAGAATTGTGACTGGGTTTATTTCTTAAAAGGGCACTTTTTTAGATACGCCGCGCCTTTCTTCTTGCCAAGCCCTACAGCTGCCAAGAATGTAATTCCGATACCAATAACTGCACCAATACCAGCGACGATAGCGATTTTCTCTTTCTTTATCATGTACCTTTTCCTTATTTTTGTTGATGAATTAAGCCTGATTCCTGCTTGTGGGACCCATCAGAAACTACATAAAAAATGCAGTCCCGATTCCCCTTGTTAGGAATGGGACTGCAAAATTACAAATTTATTTCGTATTAAGAGAAGGATTTGTGTTAAAACATCCACTTTCCCCTCAAAAATCATCATTTATGGGTAGTAGGAGCTGGATTGCGCCCCATTTTACTTCTTGATAAAGAGTTTGAAACTCTTCACACTACCTGGAGCACCCTCTTCGGCTCTTGGCAGATATTCGAAGGCCGATACGGTTACCTCCTTGCCCATATCTACAATACAAAGATGAGGGAAGTTAGCACCCTTCTCTGTCTGCCAATAAGTACTTTCCTGCAAGTCAAACATCTTGTCGAGCGTCGAGTTACCCTTCTCGCTATCTGCATAATAAGCTACCCAGTTGTTACGGTCAATCCGGTTACCCTGCGCATCCTGGAGATATACCTCAGCAATGGCAATCTGTGAGTCACCGCTCTGACTGCTGGTGCACTCGATGGCAAAGTAACGACCGGTTACAGGCTTGTCAAGTTTGAGTGTCTGCCAACCATTGCCTGCCTTCAAATCTGCCTTCAGCACTGGAACATCAGAATTCAAATCCATGCGATGACCTGGATCATTATGCTTGTTGCTCTTCTCAAGGTTCAACTTATCCAACTCTGGTTTATTCTGGCAGAAAGCTGTTGGAGCTACTGAAGAACCTGGTTTGCCAGCCTCACCCTTCGGACCAACGACATCGAGTACTACCACCTCGTTCTTGCCCTTCTTCAACCAGCAGCCTGGTAAGTACAAAGTCTGCTGAGGACCGATTTGCCAGAATCTTCCAAGTGCGTGACCATTGACATAAACCTGTCCTTTGCCGAATGCCTCCATATTAATAAAGGTATCGCCCACCTTGCTGATGTTGAAATAACCGCGATAGTAACCCGCCTTGGTCTTCAAACCTGCCATTCTGTTCATCGGTGCATTGAGCGCATCAATGGCATTCTTGTAATCATCAGGAATAATCTGGTTGTTCCACTGCTTTGGACTTAAAGTGATGTCGCAAAGTTCATCGGCTGTTGAGATGGTTACGTTGCCAATAATACCCTTATAGTCCTTGATGGCACGACCGAAGTTGATACGGCCCATACCTTCCACTACGATGGTCATCTCGCTACCCGCAGCAGCGGCAGGCAGATCGAGTGATTTCTCATTCTTCACACGGTCTATCTTGCCCACATACTTACCATTGACATATACCTGAGCAAAATCGTGGAATTCACCTGTCAGGGTAGCACCAGCCTTGATTTCCGGCAGTGTGGTGGTATAAACCATCGTACCCCAACCCATGTCCATATCCTCAAATGACAAAGGCTTATTGCTTTCCTTCTCACCGGTGATACCATTGCTCAATGGTCTGTATTCATTCAACTGGAAGGTTGGCACGCTGATGAGGGACATCGGAGCCTTAGGAACAGCAGGTAATTTCTTGCCATCCGTATATTTCGACATCATCTTACGAAGTTCGAAATACTTAGGAGTAGCCAAACCCCATTCGTTGATAGGCGCATCATAATCGTAAGAAGTCACATCTGGTTGGAAACCCGGAGAATTGGCACCTGCCCAATGACCGAAACTGGTTCCACCATGGGTCATATAGAGTGAGAAGCTGATGCCCTTGGAAAGCATCTCATCCATACCCTCCACCATATCCTTGGCAGGACGGGTTTCATGACGGGCTCCCCATTTATCAAACCAACCGCTCCAGAACTCAGAACACATCTTAGGCGCATTCGGACGCACCTCGCCCAGTCGCTTAAACTGGTTGTCGATATTAGCACCCGTACCGAAGTTCATGGTCCAAGTCAGATCATCAAGACCATTGTTGAGGAAGTTAGAAGACCAGTCGCACTGGAAGAGACTTACCTTATCAAAACCGCTCTTCTTCACAATATCACGAATAGCGCTCACGTAAGGTTTGTCCTTACCATAAGAACCATATTCATTCTCAACCTGCACCATGATGATAGGGCCCCCATTCTGGATGGTCAGAGGAGCCAGTTGCTTGCCCACCTCTTTCTCAAAGATTTCCACACGCTGCATGAAATAAGGATCCTGCTCACGCAAACGGATATCCTTCTTCTTCAGGAGCCACCAAGGCAGACCGCCCATCTCCCACTCCGCACAAACGTATGGACCCGGACGTACAATGACGTACATACCATTCTTCTGACAGAGGCGACAGAAAGCAGCCACGTCATTATTGCCAGTAAAATCAAACTGTCCCTCCTTCTGTTCATGAATATTCCAGAACACATAGAGACAAACCGTATTCATGCCAAGAGCCTTACACATTTTGATGCGATGCTCCCAGTAAGCACGAGGAATACGAGGATAATGCAACTCAGCCGCCTTCACGACAAAAGGCTTGCCATTCAAAAGAAATGTCTTGTCACCCGTTGTAAAGGTGCCCCCTTTCTGAGCAGCCATCATCTCCGCAGGCGATAATGCCAACAAAGAGGCTAAAGCTACAGTCTGAATAGTTTTTGTCAATTTCATCTTGTTAGTTTTTGATATATTATTATTATTAGATTTCGATTTCCATCATAAATTCTCGTTCCGCTTGCAAAAATACAAAAAAATATCTTAATTGCAAGCAATCAGCGCTACAATAAGTATCTTTTTCACAATTATTTTTCGAAAAAGCCTCCTCTTTTTACTTTTCCCGTTTCCGTCATCGGTATCTTGTCAACATGGATGAACAGTTTCGGCACCCAGAATTTAGGAAGTTGCTCCTTACAAACCCGTTCTACTTCATCCAAATCCACATCCTCAGAGACGAGTACAGCCATTTCCCCAAACTTTTCATCCTTCTTCTTCGTTATCATAAACGGAGACTGTAGAAATGGACGGAGTTTATCCTCCACCTCCTCTATCTGAATTTTCACACCGCCGGAACAGATTACAAAATCTTTCCTGCCCTTGATACGAAAGGCAACCCGATGGCTACCACATGACTCGGAAGCATCCATCACTTTCAGTTCGGCTATATCATTGGTCACTAACTTTTCTGCACAAACCAAGGGGGCATCAATCACAAGACATCCTTCCCGGTTCACTTCCACCTTTACGCTATCAAAGGGATGATACCATTCACTCGCATCCGGTCCGTTCAGTCGTCTCAAGGCAATATGCGACAGTGTTTCCGTCATGCCATAAGTACTCCAAATAGCAACTTCTTCCGGCAAAGTCATCAATTCAGCAGCGAGTGCCTCATCAATAGCTCCACCCCCAATGATCAGGTTTTTAATCCTCCCCAACCTTTTCCTTTCTTCTGGCACGATGAGCGAATTGAATACCTGCATCGGTACCATGGCAGCAAAATCGATACCTTTCGCTAAAATCGTAGCAGCAGAACAGGAAGATGATGTATGGAAATCAACAGCTGTAGCCTGCTGAAAAGCTTCATTGGAGAGTGGATGACCACAGGGTTCGACACAAACGAGCCGAAGTTCTCTCTCGATGCTTCTCACCGTCATCATTTTGCCTGCAATATAATCGAGAGGCAAACAAAGAAATGCAGAGTCACCGGGCTGAATTCCCAAGAAATCACAGGTAATGCGAGCCGAGTTTCTCATCTTATTCTTCTCGACCCACATCTCCTTCGGTTTACCGGTAGAGCCACTGGTATGTACCAGCACCCTGTCCTTCTCATTTCCCCATATCTCTAAAAAATCTTTCAAGTCCATCGTATTCCTTTTATTGTTTTCAAAAAGAAAAACAGGAGACTTAGGGAAGAAAAAACAATTTTTCTCCCCGAATCTCTAATTGGCTCGGCAAATTATCCTCAAACAATTTTCCGGTTCCAAGCCCTTGTGCCATAGGAGCCTCAGCGCCATACGCTTCCTCTCCATAGACCTTAGCACAGAAATGGGCAATCGCATTCAGTCCTACATTGCTTTCCAAAGCGGATGTAATCCAACTCCCAATTCCTCTTTCCCGGGCAAGGGAAATCCATTCCTCACATCCATACATACCTCCATGGAGTGAAGGTTTCAAAACAATATATTGCGGCCGGATGGTATCCAACAGCGCCTGCTTCATCGAACGGACATTGACACCGATCAATTCCTCATCAAGCGCAATCGGCAACGGAGTTTCCCGGCAGAGTTCAGCCAACTTAGACCACTGATGCTGTTTGATAGGCTGTTCAATGGAATGAATATCGTATCTTGCCAATGTTTCCAGGCGACTCATCGCATCCTCCGGAGAGAAACCACCATTGGCATCCACACGCAGTTGCACCTCCTCCTTGGAATAGCGCTCTCTGATACACTTGACCAGATCCAGTTCTTTCAGGAAGTCGATGGCACCAATTTTCAGTTTCACGCAATGGAAACCCTCTTTCAGTTTCTCCTCCAGTCTTCCTAACATTTCATCGTAAGAGCCCATCCACACCAGTCCGTTGATGGTAATCCCCGCTTCCCCGCGTGCAAAAGGCGTATCATACAATTTTCCCAAGCCATTTGCCCAAGCCGGTACTGCAAATGTCTGCAAGGCGACAGAAGAAGGATCAGCAGTTGCAGCCACCTTTACCTGATGGAAGAAGTCTGCAAATGCCGATTCCAATCCAAAAGTGATGCTCGGATAGGCACGAATCATATCATACGGAATACGCCCCATCTGTTCCACCAGTTGACAGACCTGTCGCAGCGTCGCTTCATATTCCGGCTTTGCATCACAGCTCAAATCCGGGAGCGTAGCACATTCGCCCACACCTTTCACGCCCGGTACTTCATCCGAGGATAGCGTGAGGAAGAAACTATGCCGGGTGGTATAAACGCCTCTTGATGTTCCTGCCGGCACCTTGAAATGGAGCGTCCGCTCCGATATCTCTATCTTGTACATTATTTCTTTTTCAATTCATAAAGATCCTTGCGTCTGTCGCGCATATTGCGAACAGCACCATACGTATGCAACTCATTGAGAAGATTCAAATCCACATCCGAAATCAGGATCATTTCCGTATTCGGTGTCGCCTCCGAGCGCTTACCATCATTAGGGAAGGCAAAATCACATGGTGTAAATACGGCACTCTGCGCATACTGGATATCCATATTATGCACACGAGGCAAGTTGCCCACACTACCTGCAATCGCCACATAACACTCATTCTCGATAGCACGCGCCTGTGCACAGACTCTCACACGAGAGTAGGCATTCTGCGTATCGGTCATAAATGGTACAAAGAGAATCTGCATACCATCCTGTGCCATCAGACGAGAGAGTTCAGGGAACTCCACATCATAGCAGATGACAATACCAATCTTGCCACAGTCGGTATCAAAAGTCTGGATATTGCTACCGCCTGTCAATCCCCAGCATTTCTGTTCATCAGGAGTCACGTGAATCTTCTCATACATATCCACGCTACCATCTCTGCGGCAGAGGAAACCCACATTATAAAGTGCCCCGTCTTCCTTTACCAGTGGCATGGAACCCGTGATGATATTGATGTTATAGCTGATAGCCAATTCACGGAAACGGTCACGAATCTGTTCCGTATATTGAGCCATTTCACGAATACTCTGCGCTTCACCCATGTCATTAAACTTCGCCATCAGCGGAGCATTAAAGTATTCTGGGAAAAGGATGAAATCACTCTTATAGTCAGACACGGAATCCACGAAGAACTCCACCTGTTCAAAGAGATCATCCACAGAAGCATAAGGACGCATCTGCCACTGAACCAACCCGATGCGCACCGTAGGTTTTCTATCTACAAAACTATCCGTTGGTGGCTGGTAATAGATATTATCCCACTGCAACAGTGTGGCGCAGTGTTCACTCTCCTCATCACTTGGCAGATAATTGCGGATGACACGACGGACGTGGAAATCATTGCTCAACTGGAACGTGAGTACCGGGTCGTAGATTTCACGGGAGCGCACCTTCTCGATATACTCCTTCGGACGCATCTGGTCCGCATACTTATGATAGTTAGGAATACGACCACCAAACATGATTGCCTTCAGATTCAACTTTTCGCACAATTCCTTGCGATACTCGTACATACGGCGTGCCAATCGCAAGCCACGGTAATCAGGGTGGATAAACACCTCAATACCATAGAGTATATTACCATTAGGATCGTGTGTATTGAAAGTCTCGTTACCAGTCACCTGCGCATAGGTATGATCACCCTTCACCATATTATAATTGACGATGATAGACAGGGCACATCCTACAATCTTATCATCCACGATGATGACAACCTGACCTTCAGGAAATATAGTAATGAGTTTCTTGATTTGCTGGCGTGTCCAGAACACGTCAGAATCAGCGTAGATACGCTTGAAAGATTTAGCGAGCTGGTCATAATCCTCCATGTGGAGATTTCTCAGGCTCACCTTTTCGATTTTACGAATGGGTTCCATAATACAACTTTTTATCTTTAAACCATCATCGGTTTCAATGAAAGAACCGATATTTGGGGGCAAAAATACAACTTTTCACCCGAAGCACAAAGAGAAAAATACAAAAAAAGGAAAAATGCTGGAATAAAAGCGTTTTTTATCAAAATAATGAGTACCTTTGCAGCCCAAAATGAACCAACAATATAAAAAACAAAAAAGTGAACAGTAATCAAGTTAAAGGTTTTCTGGCGGGCATCATTGCCGCTGTTTGTTATGGTACCAACCCATTGGGTACCTTAGAGCTCTACCATGACGGATTCTCTTCCGGTTCCGTCCTGACCTATCGCTACCTTTTAGCAGTAGTCATGTTTGCCATCGTCTTACTGGTACGCCGTGAAAGTTTCGCCATCAAGTGGGGTCATGCCATCCGTCTGGCATGCTTAGGCAGTTTCTTCGCCCTCTCTTCCACCACGCTCTATGTCAGTTTCCATTATATGGCAGCAGGAATCGCGAGTACCCTGCTTTTTGTCTATCCCATTATGACTGCAATCCTGATGACCGCCTTCTTCCATGAGAAGGTCACCTGGACCAGTACCATCGCCATTCTTCTCGCCGTTTCAGGCGTCGGGCTCCTTTATCAGGGAGATGGAAACGTCAAGTTGAGCACAGCGGGTTTTGCCCTTGTGATGGCCTCCTCCCTGCTCTATGCCGTTTATATCATCTCCATCAACCAGTGGAAGAACAACACCATGTCGAATGTCAAATTCACCTTCTGGATATTGGTATTCGGTCTGATAACCGTTGCCCTCTTCACGTGGATATCGGGGGAAAGTTTCCAAATGTTGGAAACACCGAAGCAGTGGCTCTGTGCAGCCCAACTCGCTCTTTTACCAACGGTACTCTCGCTCTTCTTCATGACGATTTCCATCAATCTCATCGGCAGTACCCCTGCTGCCATCATGGGAGCCTTGGAACCTGTTACCGCAGTCGTTATTGGCGTCTGCATTTTTGGAGAATCCTTTACCCTACAGCTTGCGCTCGGTATTGTTGCTATTCTTGCCGGTGTAACCCTGATTATTCTACGGAAACAGAAATAACCCCCTATCAAAAAATGAGGGTGTGCATAAGACTATGACACACCCTCATTTTTTTATTCCTCATCTGCAAATTCATGCAGCGTATAGTCGCTACTGCCATCAAAGCAATGAGTGCAGACCTGGCATTTCGGTAAGCCGATCGCCTCAATCAACTGTTCGATGGTATTGAACTTCAAAGTAGTCAAACCGAGTTGACGCGCAATCTCGTCCACCATTCTCTGATATTCAGGAGAACCCGTAGTAGCATATTTATCGAGATTCTTATTGGCATCACCTTCAAACTTCTCGATGATACGACGAGTAATCAATTCCATGTCGCTCTTGGAAGAAGTGAAATTGATAAATGGACAACCGTAAACCAATGGAGGACAGGCGATTCGCATGTGACATTCCTTCAAACCAGCCTGATCGAAAAGAACCTTCACATTATCACGCAACTGGGTACCTCTTACGATACTGTCATCACAGAAAAGAACTCGCTTGCCTTTGAGCATCGCCTTGTTAGGTATCAGTTTCATCTTAGCTACCAAAGAGCGCATACTCTGGTTGCTTGGAGTAAACGAACGAGGCCAAGTAGGCGTATATTTAGCAATACAACGCTGGTAAGGCACACCCTTACCAGCAGCATAACCCATAGCCATACCCGTACCCGAATCAGGAATACCACTACAGCAATCCACCTCCACATCGTCGGTCTTGGCGAGGTTGCAACCATTGGTAAAGCGCACATCCTCCACATTACGTCCCTCGTAGGTAGAAGTTGGGAAACCATAATAAACCCACAGGAAAGAACAGATCTGCATCTTCTTATTGGCAGGTCTCAGCTGCTCAAGTCCATCAGCAGTCATCTTCACAATCTCTCCCGGACCCACCTCATACTCAGTCTCATAGTCGAGATTAGGGAAAGAGGTAGATTCGCTGGAAGCAGCATGGGCACCATCCTTCTTGCCGATAATGAGTGGCGTGCGTCCCCAACTGTCACGGGCACAGATGATACCATCCTCGGTGAGAATCATCATCGTACAAGAGCCCTTGATGTGATGATATACATTCTCGATACCCTCTTTGAAAGTCTTGCCCTGAATGATGAGCAAAGCTACAAGTTCGGTAGGATTGGTACTGCCGGAAGACATCTCAGCAAAGTGCATGTTCTTCTCCAGCAAATGTTGGGTAAGTTCATCCTTGTTGGCAATCTTTGCCACTGTACAGATGGCAAATCGGCCAAGATGAGAGTTCATGATGAGCGGCTGTGCATCCGTATCGCTGATGACTCCAATACCAGAGGTAGCCCCTTCAAACTTATCTAATGAAGTTTCAAACTTGGTTCTGAAATAAGAGCTTTCGAGGTTGTGGATAGAGCGCACGAAGCCTTTATCCTGACTGTAGGTTGCCAAACCGCCTCGGCGTGTGCCGAGATGTGAGTTGTAATCAGTGCCGTAGAAAAGGTCTGCGACACAACTTTTCTTGGAAATCGTTCCGAATATGCCTCCCATAAGAGTATAAATTCTATATTAATGTTTGAAATATGGGTGCAAAGGTACTAAAAATGAAGAAATCTCGCAAGAAAAGCGTGCAAAAACTTTTCTTGCGAGATAAATAATTGTTTTATCTGTCCATGAGCGGCGTATAATCCAACTCTCCCAAAATATTCTTATAAGCAGGACGGATGATACGGCGACCTTCGAAGTTCAGTTCCTCAATACGATGGGCTGTCCAACCCACGATACGTGCCATGGCGAAGATTGGTGTATAGATTTCCTGTGGTAAACCAATCATCTCATAGATGAAACCGCTATAGAAGTCGAGGTTGGCACAAGCCGGCTTGCTACCACCACGATGTTCCTGCAAGCACTTGATACCTTCCTGTTCGATGAGTTTCAGGAAGTTATATTCATCCTCTCTACCCTTTTCCTTAGCCAACTCACCTGCCAGGCGTTTCAGTTCCACAGCACGTGGGTCGCTCAAGGTATAGACGGCATGACCGATACCATAGATCAGACCGGTCTTGTCATAAGCCTCCTTATTGAGCATACGTTTCAAGTAAATATCAAGTTCACTAACATTCGTCCAATCCTTGATCGCTTCCTTCAGATGATGGAACATATTGATAACCTTGATATTGGCACCACCATGAAGAGGACCCTTCAAACTACCGATACCGGCAGCAATAGAGCTGTAGGTATCTGTACGGGTAGAAGAAGTAACACGTACGGTGAAGGTAGAGTTGTTACCACCACCATGCTCAGCCTGGATAATCAGGAGCAAGTCGAGCATACGCGCATCCAGTTCAGAATAATTCTCATGCTTCATCATATAGAGGAAATTCTCTGCAATAGAGAGGTTCTCACGTGGATGACGGATATGCAGACTTCTGCCCTGCACAGAGTGACGATAGATATTGTATGCGTATGCGATGATGGTAGGGAACTTGGCAATCAACTCTATACTCTGGCGCATCAGGTTGTCACGACTGATATCATCCGGATTTGGATCGAAGGTGTACATTTCGAGCACACAACGAGCCAGGATATTCATGATATTGCTACCCTCCAACTCAATGATATGGGTAATCGTACGGTGATCGAGCGGCATATTATCATTGATGAGTTCCCTGAAAGCCTCCAGTTCCTCCTTGTCAGGCAACTGACCGGAGAGCAAGAGGAAAGCCACCTCCTCAAAACCGAATCGCTTCTCCTTGAGAAGAGGAGTTACAAGGTCGTCCAATTCGTAGCCACGATAGTAGAGTTTACCCTCGGTAGGTTTCAATTTACCTTGCTCATCACGCTCATAACCCACTACATTACCGATATTAGTCAAACCGACGAGCACACCCGAACCATCCTCATTGCGAAGACCACGCTTCACATTGAATTTGGTGAATGCCTCCTTGTCAATCTTGCATGAGTTTTTAACCTCATCACTTAATTTATATATCAAATATTCCTTGTTCATAATTATCCAAATTAGAATGTTATTTCTGCGCTGCAAAATTCAAGGCACTACCAGCCTTAAACCATGCGATTTGCGTATCATTATAGGTATGTTCTACCTCGAAGCTATCCTCAGAACCATCCTTGTGCTTAAGGGTGACGGTAAGGTGACTGCCTGGTGCAAACTCCTTAAGACCAGTCAAAGAGATACGGTCGTCTTCCTGTACCTTATTATAATCATCCTTATTGCAGAAAGTAAGCGCAAGCATACCCTGCTTTTTCAGATTGGTCTCGTGGATACGGGCGAAACTCTTGGCGAGAATCACCTTCACATTGAGGAATCGAGGTTCCATCGCTGCATGTTCACGAGAAGAACCCTCACCATAGTTGTCTTCTGCCACTACGATGCTGCTGATATTCTGCGCTTTATAAGCCTTGGCAGCAGTAGAAACCTCCACGTATTTGCCATCCAACTGGTTTTTCACCTTGTTGCTCTCACCATTGAAAGCATTCACGGCACCCATCAGGAGGTTGTCGGAGATATTCTGCAGATGACCACGGAACTTCAACCAAGGACCTGCCATAGAGATATGGTCTGTTGTACACTTACCCTCTGTCTTGATCAGCAGCGGCATGTCAATCAGATCCTTCCCATCCCAGGCTGCAAACGGAGCGAGTTTCTGAAGTCGGTTGCTATCCGGAGCAATCACCACCTCAACGTTGGCATTTTCTTCGCTCGGTGCGATAAAGCCCTTATCTTCTACGGCAAATCCCTTAGGAGGGAAAGTAAAACCGGTAGGAGCATCGAGCATCACGCTGTTGCCATTCTTATCTAATAAGGTATCCGTAGCAGGATTAAAGTCGAGACGCCCGGCGATGGTAAGTGCCACCGTCAATTCAGGGCTACCGATAAAGGCGTAAGTATTAGGGTTGCCATCAGCACGACGGCGGAAGTTTCTATTGAAAGAAGTAACGATGGCATTCTTGCGCGTATTGTCATCCGTATGGCGCTTCCACTGTCCGATACATGGACCACAGGCATTGGTCATGATCAGTGCACCGATCTTCTTGAAATCATCGAGGATACCGTCACGCTCAGCGGTATAGCGTATCTGTTCAGAACCCGGGTTGATAATCAACTGACCTTTCACCTGAATACCCTTCTCGTAAGCCTGACGAGCCACACTGGCAGCACGGGCGAGATCCTGGTAAGAAGAGTTGGTACAACTGCCCACCAATCCCACTTCAACCACCATCGGATAGTCATTGGCAGGACCTTTCGCCTTCATGTGAGAGATAGGAGTAGGCGCATCTGGCGTAAACGGACCATTGAGATGAGGTTCCACCTTAGAGAGGTCGATTTCCACAATCTGATCATAGAAAGCAGACGGATTGGCAAGCACCTCATCATCAGCACGGAGTTCAGCCGCATTCTGCTGGGCAAGAGAAGCAATCTCCTCTCTACCTGTCTTACGGAGATACTCATCCGCATTTCCATCGAATGGGAAGATAGAACAGGTAGCACCCAGTTCTGCACCCATATTACAGATCGTAGCCTTACCTGTCGTAGAAATACTGTCAAGACCATCACCGAAGTATTCGAGAATAGCATTAGTACCACCCTTTACGGTAAGAATACCGAGAATTTCGAGGATCACATCCTTAGGAGTAGCCCAGCCCGAAAGTTTACCAGTAAGATGAACACCGATGAGACGAGGCATCTTGAGTTCCCAAGGCTGACCGGTAAGAACATCTACCGCATCAGCACCACCAACACCAACTGCCACCATTCCGAGTCCACCGGCATTAGGCGTGTGCGAATCAGTACCCACCATCATACCACCAGGGAAGGCATAGTTTTCGAGTACCACCTGATGGATGATACCAGCACCCGGACCCCAAAAACCGATATGGTATTTCTGAGAAACAGATTTCAAGAAGTCATAAACCTCCTTATTGGTCTTGCAAGCCTCAGGAAGGTCTTGTGCAACACCCACATCCGCACGAATCAAGTGATCACAATGAACAGAGGCAGGTACGGCCACTTTGTCCTTACCCGCATTCATGAACTGAAGAAGAGCCATCTGAGCCGTTGCATCCTGCATTGCCACACGATTAGGTCGGAAATCAACATATTCCACACCTCTTTTATAAGGGCGCAATTGTGTGGGGTCGAAAAGGTGAGCAAAAAGCACCTTCTCGGCATAAGTAAGAGGTCGTTTTACCGTAGCTTTAGCCTGAGCTACACTTTCAGAATACGAAGCATAGAAGCTTCTCAGCATGTCAATGTCCAGTATCATCTTATTCACTATTTAAATTAAACTATGCAATTTATTCACTATTTGAACTAAACTATTTGCAAAAATACGAAATATTTTTCATATCGTAGCATTTTTCTTGAATTATTTATCATTTTGCCAGTAATTTTTGATTTTTTATATGAATTTGTTGCATAATTATGCTAAATATGCCGGAAAAAGGGATCGTAAAAGAAAAAAGGCGAAAGAGACAAGAACCATAAAAATGTCGCAAAATGGTGACAAAAGTGTGTATTTTAGGAATTGAGGCAATTTTTTCACATTTTCTTAACAAGAATACGGAAAAAATTATATAAATTTGCAGCATATTTGAAAATGGAGGTTAAAATCGACAGAAATTTTAGCCCCAAAACATTATTAACTAATTATTTATAAGGTATGCAAAAAAAATTGCATTTACTCTTTGCCTTGCTGATTTTCTTTGTATCACAGGCAATGGCTCAGATTACCACATCAAGTCTGAGTGGTAAGATTACTGCCAACAATGAGGACGTCATTGGTGCTACCATCAAAGTAACCCACGAGCCTTCCGGTACTGTTTATGGAGCAACCACCAATGCCAATGGCCGTTACTCTATCCAGGGTTTGCAACCTGGTGGTCCTTACAAAGTGGAAGTTTCCTACATCGGTTACTCTTCTAAGGTTTTGAAGGGTGTAAACTTGCCTTTGGGACAAAACACCGTATTGGATGAAACGCTCAAAGAGAATGCCGAGTTGCTCGAAGAAGTTGTTGTATCTGCTTCCCGCAACAACAACATGCGTACAGACCGCGCTGGTGCTACTACCAGTATCAACGCCGGACAGATTGAGAGCATCCCTACCGTGAGCCGTAGCATGAACGACATCTTGAAGTTGACTCCACAGGGAGCCCACATTGGCAATGGTTTTGCTGTGGGTGGTGGTAATTACCGCCAGAGTTACGTGACTGTCGATGGTGCTGCATTCAACAATGCTTTCGGGCTCGGCGGCAACCTTCCTGGTAACGGTTCACCTATCTCTTTGGATGCATTGGATCAGGTATCCGTATCTTCCTCTCCATACGATGTACGTCTGAGCGGATTTACAGGAGGTGCCATCAGTGCTGTTACCAAGCGAGGTACCAATCAATTTAAGGGTACAGCCTATATGTACACCACCAACTCTCATCTCCGTGGCGACAAGGTTTCCGACTACCAGTTGAACCGTCTCCAGTCTCACTCTACCACATGGGGAGCCAGTTTGGGAGGTCCTATCATTAAGGACAAACTCTTCTTCTTTGCGAATGGTGAGTATCAGGCAAACATCTCTGCCGGTCCTTCAGGTACTGCCCGAATGAGTGCTACCGACGCTTGGAAGCCAAACTCAGGTACCGTACACCGTCCTTTGCAGAGCGACATGGAGAATATGCTCCAGTTCCTCCAGAGCAAGTATGGTTACAACCCAGGTCGCTACCAGGGTTATTCTCTCGACACACCTTCTTACAAGTTCCTGGCTCGTTTAGACTGGAATATCAACAAGTTTAACAAGGTGAACCTCCGCTTCTCCAGAAGCCATGACAAGGATTCCAACAGTCCTTCCAGTTCTACCACTCCATTCAAGGATACAGAGATTTATCCTGGTGGAACAACTGATGGCATCACTATGACAAACGGAAAGTCACAGTCTGGCCGTACAGCCAACTCAGGTCTTTATTTCGAAAGTGCCCGTTACTATCAGGAAAAGAACTTTACCTCTGTAGCAGGTGAATGGAACTCTAAATGGGGTGGATGGAACAACACCCTTCGCTTGACATACTCTTATCAAGATGAGCCTCGTACCTATCTGGGAGGTATTTTCCCAACAGTGGATATTCTGAAGGATGGTGCATACTACATGGGCTTGGGTCCAGACCCATTCACAGAGGGTAACCTCCGTCAGGTGAAGACATTCGTGGCTACCGATGAAGCAACATGGGCAGTAGGCATCCAGAATTTCATCGCCGGTGTGCAGTATGAGACCAACGAGGCTACCAATGGATTCGGTGCCGCTTCAGCAGGTTACTATGTATATTCTTCTCCAGAAGACTTCATGGCAGGTGGAAAGCCAGCTGCATACGGTATCACCTTCCCTATGGATGGCAGCGACCAGTTCTTGGCTAAGATGAAATACAACCAGTTCTCTGCTTACGTTCAGGACCAGATCAATTTCTCTGACCGTTTCCGCCTCACCGCAGGTTTGCGTTTCGAGTTGCCTATCTATCCTGAGTTGAAGAACAACTACAATGCAGCTTTCGGTGCTTTGAAGTACAGAGCCAACGATGGCAAGTATTATAGCTACAATACAGACCAGTTGCCAGACGCAAATATAACCGTTTCCCCTCGTGTAGGTTTCAATTGGGATATTCTTGGCGACCAAAAGCTCGTGCTCCGTGGTGGTACAGGTTACTTCGTAGGTCGTTTGCCATTCGTATGGCTCGTATCTGCAGTGGGTAATGCCGGTTGTGGTCAATACACCTATTATTATAATAAGACCAACGAAGCAGCATACGGTCAGCCTAATTTCCATGTAAACCGTGCTGACCAGTTGAAGGACCTCACGATTCCTGCAAGTCGTGAGAACGCAGCAGCTCCTTCTACTCCTACCATCATCGACAAGGATTTGAAGATGAATGCAACATGGAAGAGTTCTTTGGCTATTGACGCGAAGTTGCCTGGCGGTATTGATTTCTCTGTAGAAGGTATCTACAGCCGTGAATTCAACCCAGCAATTGTAACCAACCTGAACTACTCTTGGGATGGAGAATCAACCATCACTTTGGCTCCTGGTGATACCCGCCGCTACTACACAGCCAGCGGAAATGGTAACAATCCTTACATGATTACCAATGCAGGTCATAAGGCATATTACTACTCTATCACCACATCGCTTGCCAAGAGATTTGACTTCGGTCTTAATATTTCTGCATCCTATACCCATTCAAGAGCCCGCTCTTACGGTGACGGTATAGGCGACCAGGTTTCTTCTGCATACTACAACAACCGTTATTCTATCAACGGCAATAATGATAAGGAAACTGGTTTGGGTACATACGTAGCTCCTCATCGTGTGATCGTTTCTGCTTCTTACAAGAAAGACTACGCTAAGCACTTCGGTACAGAGGTAGGTCTTATCTATGAAGGTATGAACTTGGGATATGCTGGTATTTATAATAGCGCACGCTACTCTTACGTTCTATCTTCAAACGTAGTAAACGACTATGGTTCAAACGGCTTGTTGTACGTTCCTGCTTCACGTCGCGACCTCGACGACTGGAACTTTGCAGATGTAAAGGATAAAAATGGTAACGTGACCTACAGTGCAGATGACCAGCGTGATGATTTCTGGGCTTACATCAACCAGGATTCTTACCTGAAGGATCGCAAGGGCAGATATACAGAGCGTGGTGGCGCTATCATGCCATGGCACCATCAGTTGGATTTCAAGTTCAACCAGAACTTCTACCTCAAGGTAGCCGGTCAGAAGAACACCCTGCAGTTTGGTGTTGATATCAAGAACCTGGCTAACCTGCTCCACAGCAGTTGGGGTCTCTACAAGAGCGTAAACAACACGCAGTTGTTGAAGTACGACTCAAAGACAAAAGCATTCAACTTCCAGAAGAATGGAAAGAACATCTTGGACAAGACTTATACCAATAAGACAAGTTTCAGTTCTACCTATTCTATCCAGTTCTCTGTAAGATACATATTCAACTAATACAAAAAAGAGGGTGTGTTATAGATTATGACACACCCTCTTTTTCGTTTCTTCATATTCTTTTCATCAGTTTTTTTCATCGGATAACGCAGAGTTATCGGAACATTCTTGCTCCACGGATTACTCACGGATTTTCACGGATTTGGCCTTACGGCCATTGGCTAATGCCGTAGCATTCCAGCTTTAGGGGAAACCCATGATATAAGCCTAATATACTCTCGGGCCAAAGATTGTAGTTCCGACGCGAGCCATCGTAGAGCCATGCTGGACAGCCAACTGGTAGTCGTGGCTCATTCCCCAGCTTCGCTCGCAGAAAGCAGGACAGTCAGCGAAGTACTTAGCCTTCACCTCATCAAAGAAACGAGCAGCCGTATCAAACTCGCTGGCAATCTGATGCTGGTCATCGACATGAGATGCCATCATCATCAGACCACAAATCTGCACGTTCTTCATCTCTTTCCACTCACCTTCCTCCAAGAGTTGACGGCAGGCATCGAGCGTTAAGCCATACTTGGTTTCTTCCGCAGCGATATGCAGTTCAAGCAACACCTTTATCACCCGATCGTGCTTGGCAGCCTGCTTGTTGATTTCCTTCAGCAGTTTCAGGCTATCCACAGCCTCAATCATAGCGATGTAAGGAGCAATGTACTTCACCTTATTGGTTTGAAGATGACCGATGAAATGCCACTCAATATCCTTAGGCAGCGACTCCACCTTACGAGCCAGTTCCTGTTCATGGCTTTCACCAAAGACACGCTGTCCCTCTTCATAAGCAGCCTCGATATATTCGTTGGGATGAAACTTGCTGATGGCAACGAGGCGAACACCTTCAGGCAAGTGTCCGAGAACTTCCCGGAGATTTCCCTTTACGTCATATTCCATTTACTTATTCTCCTGTTCGTATTCAGGAACATCATTCTTCTCCTCTTTTTTCTCAGAAGCAGCCTGATGTTCAAAGACATCCATGATAGGAGTCTCGTTGATACCGATTGTATCGTAATCAATCATCGTCTTGCCCATCACCTCATCGATGTATCTCAAGGCACGAGCAAGCGACTTAGCCTGTACGAGGTAAACCACGTTGGTACGCTTTTCCTTATCACTCTTATCATCAATGGTGATAAACTGGAGTTTGGCTCTATACCATTTGTCATCATCATCCACATCGCTGAAGAAAATCTCACCGAAGGCAGACTTGGTGATGCCGGAAACGTGGAATTCACCGCTCACATAGACAGACATCTCATCGATGATACTGCTCTCAGCCTCTGTAAAACTCAACGCATCCACTACATAAGTTTCAGATACCACTTTCTCGGTACCATCTTCCTGAGTCTTCTGATATTTTACCTTGGTAGTAAACCAAGTACCTGTTCTTGATCTCATAATATACCTTAACTATTTATATAACATTATAAATCCCGTTAATACGGAAAAAACAATGCAAAGTTATAAAAAAGAAAACAAATAAGCAAGATTCATAAGCGTTTTTTATGAAAAAACTAAAAATCTTTAGCTATCTTTCTCCATTTTCGCCGAAATTGATTACCTTTGCATCCAAATGTAGAAATGCCAACATCATCCGATGGAAGATAAGGCGAATTTCACATATCAAAAGTTCATAAAAGAAAGAAATAAGATGCCTGAAATTTCAGTACGCGGTATCGAAATGCCAGAGTCACCAATCAGAAAGTTGGCTCCTTTGGCTGCCGCAGCAAAAAAACGTGGGGTTAAGGTGTATCACCTCAACATCGGTCAGCCTGACCTTCCTACACCTCAATGCGGTCTGGATGCATTGAAGCACATAGACCGTACCATCCTGGAATATTCTCCAAGCCAGGGTTACCTGAGCTATAGAGAGAAGTTAGTGGATTACTACAAGAAATTCAATATCAACGTAACTGCCGATGATATCATCATTACATCGGGAGGTTCTGAGGCTGTGCTCTTCTCATTCATGAGCTGCCTGAACCCTGGCGACGAGATTATCGTGCCAGAACCAGCTTACGCCAACTATATGGCATTTGCCATCTCTGCGGGTGCCAAGATTCGCACCATCGCCACCACCATCGAGGAAGGTTTCTCCTTGCCTAAGGTGGAGAAGTTTGAGGAACTCATCAATGAGCGCACCCGTGCCATTCTGATTTGCAACCCAAACAACCCAACCGGTTACCTCTATACCCGACGTGAGATGAACCAGATTCGCGACCTCGTAAAGAAGTATGATCTCTATCTCTTCTCTGATGAGGTTTACCGCGAATACATCTATACCGGTAGTCCTTACATCAGTGCCATGCACTTGGAGGGTATCGAACAGAATACCGTGCTCATCGACTCCGTATCCAAGCGTTACAGCGAGTGTGGTATCCGTGTTGGTGCCTTGATTACCAAGAATGCAGAGATTCGCAAGGCCGTGATGAAATTCTGTCAGGCCCGTCTCTCTCCTCCACTGATTGGTCAGATTGTGGCAGAAGCATCTCTTGATGCACCAGAGGAGTATTATCGCGATGTCTATGATGAGTACGTAGAGCGCCGTAAGTGCCTGATTGATGGACTCAACCGCATTCCTGGTGTCTATTCTCCTATCCCAATGGGAGCCTTCTATACCGTAGCCAAGTTGCCTAT
Source organism: Prevotella sp. AM42-24 (assembly GCF_003461825.1). Classification (NCBI taxonomy): domain Bacteria; kingdom Pseudomonadati; phylum Bacteroidota; class Bacteroidia; order Bacteroidales; family Prevotellaceae; genus Prevotella; species Prevotella sp. AM42-24. The sequence goes on from NZ_QTXV01000005.1 coordinate 29,710, forward strand.
CGATGATTCTGACAAGTTCTGTCGCTGGTGTCTTGAGGAATTTGAATACGAGGGCGAGACCGTGATGATGGCCCCAGCCTCTGGTTTCTATACCACTCCGGGAGCAGGTCGCAATCAGGTACGTATGGCTTATGTGCTGAAGAAGCACGACTTGGAGCGTGCTCTCCTCGTCTTGGCAAAAGCTTTGGAGGCTTATCCAGGAAGAGTAGAAGATGAAGGACTTTAAGAAAGTGAAGAATGAAGAGTGAAGTGTGAAGAATTCAATAGCTTTACTAATCATAAAATTCAAAGTACAAAATATAAAAGTACAAAATATAGATGAATTTTCCTCTATTTATAGCAAAGAGATTATATAGTGAACAGGGCGACAAACGTAAAGTTTCTCGCCCTGCTATTCATATTGCCACAGCTGGTGTTGCCATCGGGTTGGCTGTGATGATTGTCTCTGTATGTGTGGTATTAGGCTTCAAACATACCATCCGCGACAAGGTGATCGGTTTCGGCAGCCATATCCAGGTGGCTGACTTCATGACCCTTCAGCAGATGAACCAATACCCTGTGGTGATGGACGACCCGATGATGACAGTCCTCAAGAAGGCACCGGGCGTGAAACACATACAGCGATTTGCCATGAAAGAGGGTATTCTGAAAACTGACAATGACTTCTTAGGCGTTGGATTCAAAGGTGTAGGACCGGAATTCGACTCTACGTTCATTCACCAGAACATGGTGGAAGGAAGCATTCCTAAGTTTGATGACAAAGCAAGCCACAACCAGATTCTCGTCTCCCAGTTGATGGCAGATAAGTTGGGACTGAAGACCGGACAGCGCATCTTCGCCTATTTCATCGACAATAACGGCGTGAGAACCAGACGGTTTACCATCTCAGGCATTTATCAGACCAATCTGAAGAAGTTTGACGAAATCATGGTCTATACTGACCTCTATACTGCCGTGAAACTCAACGGATGGGAAGAAGACCAGGCAAGTGGCGCCGAGATTACCGTCAAAGACTTCAACCAGTTACAGACAACAGAAGACTACTATGTGAAGAACGTCAACCGCACCGTGGACCGTTATGGAGAAACCTACAGTAGCGGAACCATCAAGGATCTGAACCCACAGATATTCCAGTGGCTCGACCTGATGGATCTGAATGTATGGGTAATCTTAGGTCTGATGTTAGCCGTAGCAGGTGTCACAATGATCAGTGGATTGCTGATTATCATCTTAGAGCGCACTTCCATGATAGGCGTGATGAAGGCATTGGGCGCCCGCAACAAAACGATCCGCCATACCTTCCTCTGGTTTGCCGTGTTTATCATCAGCAAGGGCCTTGTTTTCGGAAACCTAATAGCATTGTCTATTTTGGCCATCCAGAAACATACCGGACTCATCAAGTTGGATGCCCAGACCTACTATGTCAGTACGGTACCAGTGGAATTCAACTGGCTGTTCATCGTAGCACTCAATGCCGCTACCCTCCTGATCTGCGTCTTCATGCTGGTAGCTCCAAGCTATTTGATTTCCCATATCCATCCAGCCAAGAGCATGAGATATGAGTAAGAAAAAACATCAGATATTCCATAATTACTCTCATTTGCTTGTATTATTTATTAAAATGAGGGCAATTATGGAATAAAACTACACTTTTTTTATCCGTTTTGGAAATTTGTGCACATTTTTTTTTGTACTGTGCAGAAATTATGGTATCTTTGCACAAAATTTTGATAATTGTGCAATGAATGCAATACCTAGTTTTAACTCGTACATAGAGAAGAGCATCATCAAGAATTGGCAATTGGACGCACTGACTGATTACAAGGGCACTACATTACAATATCATGATGTTGCAAGAAAGATAGAGAAGCTCCACATCCTGTTTGAGAACAGCGGTGTGAAGAAAGGCGACAAAATAGCCGTCTGCGGTAGAAACAGCAGTCAGTGGGCAGCAGCTTTCCTGGCGATTGTTACCTACGGCGCAGTAGTCGTACCTATTCAAAACGAATTTAAACCAGAGCAGATTCACAATATCGTCAATCACAGCGAGAGTAAGTTGCTTTTCGTAGGCGATGTTGTAGCAACGGAGATCAATACAGATGAGATGCCTTCTCTTGAAGGTGTCATCTACCTACCCGATTTCTCGCTCGTCCTTTCACGTTCAGAGAAACTGACCTATGCCCGCGAGAATCTCAATGCCATTTTTGGTCATAAATATCCGAAGTATTTCCGTCCTGAGCACGTGAAATACCACGTAGATGAGCCAGAGGAATTGGCGATGATCAACTATACCAGCGGTACTACTGGCTTTTCGAAGGGTGTGATGATTCCTTATCGTGCACTCTGGGGCAACCTGGACTATATGTTGAAGTCCATTGCACCAAGACTCAGCAAAAACTGCAACTTTCTGGTATCACTGCCAATGGCACACATGTACGGACTGATGGCAGACGTTATCTTCAGCATGGTAGAAGGTCATCATATTTATTTCCTTACCCGTGTGCCAAGTCCTACCCTCATCGCAGAGGCTTTCAAGGAAGTGAAGCCGGAGATCATCTTCGCCGTACCATTGGTGATTGACAAGATTATCAGAAAGCACATATTCCCATTGATACAGACCAACCGTGTGAGATTGCTGATGAATATGCCAGTAATCAACAAGCGCATCAAGGAGAAAATCCGCGATTTTGTATTGTCTGAGTTTGGTGGCAAAGCTTGTCAGGTGGTCGTGGGCGGAGCACCGCTCAATAAGGAAATTGAGAGTTTCCTCACCAACATCGGCTTCCCTATCGCCATGGCTTACGGAACCACCGAGACCGCTCCATTCATCACCTTTGCCAATGCAGAAGAATATGTGCCGGGCAGTTGTGGTGTGAGCGTGAACCACCTGGATGTAAAGGTACTCAGCAAAGATCCGCAAAATGTACCGGGCGAACTGGTATGCAAGGGAATCTGTGTGATGCAGGGATACTACAAGAACCAGGAGGCAACAGATGCTGTAATCGACCAGGACGAATGGTTTCATACCGGCGACCTTGCCACGATGAGCGAGGACGGACATTTCTACGTTAAGGGCCGCAGCAAGAACATGCTTTTAGGTCCTAACGGACAGAACATTTATCCAGAAGAGATAGAGGACAAACTCAACTCGATGGCAATGGTGAACGAAAGCATCGTGCTCCAGAAGGGAGACAAACTTGTAGGTCTTGTACATCCAGACATGGACGAAGCCAACACGTTGGGATTCACCCAGGAAGATTTAGAGAACATTATGGAACAGAACCGCAAGGAACTGAACGAACAAATACCAACATTTGCCAAGTTGTCGCGCATTCAGTTGCACGACCAGGAATTCGAGAAAACAGCAAAGAAATCAATTAAACGATATCTATACCAGGATGCTATCTAATCCCTTTGCGAAAGGAGCCACGGAGCATGCTGAAATAGATATAGTAAAAGCAAGAAGAGTATGGAAATACCTAGCTTTAACGCACTTATCCAGAAAAGCATCATAGACCATTGGGATATGGATGCACTAACAGACTACAAGGGAGCAACCTTGCAGTATCACGATGTAGCTCGCAAAATCGAGAAATTACACATCATGTTTGAAAACTCAGGCGTGGTAAAGGGTGACAAGATTGCCCTCTGCGGTCGCAATAGTGCCAACTGGGCTGTAGCATTTCTTGCTACCCTCACCTATGGTGCTACTGCAGTACCTATCCTGCATGAGTTCATGCCAGACCAGATTCACAACATCGTAAACCACAGCGATGCCAAGTTGCTCTTTGTAGGTGATGTAGTGGCTACTCAGGTAGATGCTACCAAGATGCCAGGTTTGGAGGGTATCATCTACATTCCAGACTATTCACTGGTGGTATCCCGCACAGACAAGTTGACCTATGCCCGTGAACACCTCAACGAGATGTTCGGTATCAAATTCCCTAAGTATTTCCGTAAGGAACACGTACATTATTATATAGATGAGAATCCTGAGGAGATGGCGCTCATCAATTATACCAGCGGAACCACCGGTTTCTCCAAGGGTGTGATGGTACCTTACCGTGCGCTCTGGAGCAACATCGACTTCGCCCAGCATGTATTGCCGAAGGAGGTCAAGTCTGGCGACTCTATCATCAGCATCCTTCCGATGGCTCACATGTATGGTATGGCATTTGAGTTCCTGTTTGAGTTTATCACCGGTTGCCACGTATTCTTCCTCACCCGCATCCCAAGTCCGGCTATTATCGCCGAGGCATTCAGCCGCATCAAGCCAGCCGTTATCATTGCTGTGCCTCTGATTATCGAGAAGATTATCCGCAAGAAAGTTTTCCCTAAGATACAGAACAACCGCATGCGCATGCTTCTTCACATGCCTGTCATCAACAAGAAGGTACGCGAAAAGATATGCGACCAGGTGACTCAGGCATTTGGAGGCAACTTCTATGAGATTATCATCGGCGGTGCAGCTTTCAACAAGGAAGTGGAGAATTTCCTGCATAGCATCGGCTTCAGATATACCGTAGGTTATGGCGCTACAGAGTGTGCTCCTATCATCTGTTATGAGGACTACAAGCACTTCGTACCAGGTTCATGCGGTAAAGCTGCAAGAAATATGATGGTGAAGATAGACAGTCCAGACCCAGAGAATGTACCTGGCGAGATTTTGGCAAAGGGTCCTAACGTGATGCTCGGCTATTACAAGAACGAGGAAGCTACTGCTACTACCCTCGACAAGGAAGGCTGGTATCATACAGGCGACCTCGGCACGATGGACGGAGATGGCAATGTATTCATCAAAGGCCGCAGCAAGAACATGCTCTTGGGTGCATCTGGCCAGAACATCTATCCTGAAGAAATCGAAGATAAGCTCAACTCCCTGGCACTCGTCAGCGAAAGCGTAGTGGTTCAGAAGGGTAATAAGCTCATCGGTCTGGTTCATCCAGATTTCGACGAAGCGCAGTCTTTGAACTTGGGTAGAAACGAGTTGGAGGAGATTATGGAACAGAACCGTCAGGAGCTCAACGCCATGATTCCTGCCTACAGCAAGATCAGCGAGATTCGCATCCACGATGAAGAGTTTGAGAAGACTCCTAAGAAGAGTATCAAGCGCTTCCTCTATACTGCAGAATAAAACATCAAGAAATAAACATCAAAAAAGAGGGTGTGTCATGTACTTATTGACACACCCTCTTTTTTGATGTTTATTTTTTCCTTCATCGGATTACGCGGAATAAAACACATCATATTCATATGACATATCTTATAAAAGGACACCAGAACGGATACGTGACAACGTTTCCGGTGTCATCTGAAGATAATTAGCGATGTAGGTAAGCGGAGCACGGAGCACCACCTGCGGACTCAGATCGCAAAGTCGCTTGTAGCGATTAGGCGCAGACTCGAAGCGAACCAAATCGGCATGAATCTGTGACTGAATCAAGCTCTCCTCCAGAATCTTACGATAAAGCATCTGGATATTGACATTGCGCATGGCAGCAGCCTCCAGTTTCGCCTTCGGCAAAGCATAGACCAATGTAGGTTCCAGTGCCTCCACCTGCAAACGGGTAGGTTCCTCCTTAAACAAGCTCTCGATACACATAAATATGGAGTGATCAACACCCAAGTGCTCGGTCACCTCCTTACCATTCTTAAAATAGAACTGGCGTACTAATCCTTTCTCTATATATGAAATGTTTCGACACACCTCACCCTCTTGAAGAATCTTTTCTCCCTTACCATATTTGATAGGAACGAGCAGACTCTCCAGCACATCTAATTCATCGTAAGTCATGGTACTGTACTTACGGGCAAGCTCTCTTGCGATATCTCGCGTCAGGGGCATGTTCTTAAATTCTTGCATTTCTACAATCCTCCTTATTTTGGTCCCCCATATGTGCTCTACAGATGAGGGAAATTTATAATATTGTATGGTTAGTCTAACTTAAGTACTGCGAGGAAAGCCTTCTGAGGCACCTCTACATTACCAATCTGTTTCATACGCTTTTTACCCTTCTTCTGCTTCTCCAACAATTTGCGCTTACGGCTCACGTCACCACCATAACACTTGGCTGTAACGTCTTTACGTACCTGCTTGATGGTTTCACGCGCCACAATCTTCGCTCCGATAGCTGCCTGAATGGCAATATCAAATTGCTGGCGTGGAATCAGGTCTTTCAGTTTCTCGCACATTCTGCGACCGAAAGCCACTGCATTGTCACGGTGGGTCAGCGTACTCAGGGCATCCACTGGTTCACCATTGAGCAAGATGTCGAGCTTCACCAGATCAGAGTGGCGGAAGCAGTCGATATGGTAGTCGAAGGAAGCGTAACCCTTCGAGATACTCTTCAGTTTATCATAGAAGTCGATGACAATCTCACCGAGAGGCAGCATGAAGTGCAGTTCCACACGGTTGCCACTCACATATTCCTGATTGATGAGTTCGCCTCGCTTATCCAGACATAATTTCATGATAGGACCGATATAGTCGCATGCCGTGATGATAGTGGCACGAATATAGGGTTCCTCAATATGGTCTATCATCGTAGGATCAGGCAATCCCGAAGGATTGTGAACCTCTTTCTCACCGCCCTGTTTGTCATATACCATATAGGAAACGTTAGGCACCGTGGTGATGACATCCATATTAAACTCGCGGTCTAATCGTTCCTGCACGATTTCCATGTGGAGCAGACCGAGGAATCCGCATCGGAAACCGAAGCCTAATGCCACCGAACTCTCTGGCGAGAAGGTAAGGGAAGCATCATTGAGCTGCAATTTCTCCAGCGAAGCACGAAGGTTCTCATAATCGCTTGGGTCTATCGGATAAACACCCGCAAAGACCATCGGCTTCACTTCCTGGAAACCAGCAATAGCCTTTTCGCATGGACGTGCGATATGGGTAATGGTATCACCCACCTTAACCTCGGTCGCATTCTTGATACCAGAGATGATGTAACCCACCTCACCGGTACCCAATTCCTTGCGAGGAATCATGTCCATCTTGAGTACTCCAATCTCATCAGCATCATATTCCATGCCCGTATTGAAGAACTTCACCTTATCACCCTTGCGGATGACACCATTCTCGATTTTGAAGTAGGCGATGATACCACGGAAGGAATTGAACACGGAGTCGAAGATCAAAGCCTGAAGCGGTGCCTTGTCATCACCCTCTGGATGAGGAACACGATTGACAACAGCCTCAAGAACATCTTCTACACCCTCGCCCGTTTTACCCGACGCACGAAGAATGTCTTCACGCTCGCAACCAATGAGATCAATGATTTCATCTTCTACCTCCTCCGGCATAGCCGAAGGCATATCTATCTTGTTGATGACCGGAATAATTTCCAGGTCATGATCTATAGCCATATATAGATTGGAAATGGTCTGTGCCTGCACACCCTGTGTGGCATCTACGACCAAGAGCGCTCCCTCGCAAGCAGCGATGGAACGAGAAACCTCGTAGGAGAAATCGACGTGTCCCGGAGTATCAATGAGGTTGAGGATGTATGATTGTCCATCTTTTGCCTGATACTCCATCTGGATGGCGTGGCTCTTAATCGTGATACCGCGCTCTCTTTCCAAATCCATATCGTCCAGCATCTGACCCTCTGTGATCTTAATCGTCTGGGTCTTCTCCAACAAACGGTCTGCCAAGGTACTTTTACCATGGTCAATATGTGCAATAATGCAGAAATTTCTTATCTTATTTATATTCTCCATATATATTTTTCTCTCTTTAGTTTGCAAAATTACCTTATTTTTAGGAGAAAACCAAATTTTTCCCGTACATTTTTTGTTTTATCGTCCTAAACCGTGATTTCTCCCGAACCATAACAGCGATGGTGATTCTCATCATAAACCACACAGAACTGTCCTGGAGCCACTCCATGAATAGCCTCATCCGAGTGGATCATCCATCTGCCATCCTCCAGTTTTTCGATGGTAGCAGGATGATATTCCGGGGTATGACGGATCTTGAATGTGACCCGTGACATCGGCACTTCGCGAGTCAGGAAATGGAAATCGTGCAGCGGGAACTCCTGTTTATAGGCCGTCTGAGGGTCATAGCCATGGCTCACATAGAGGATATTCTTCTCTACGTCTTTCTTGATGACAAACCAAGGACCGCCGCCGAAGCCCAGTCCCTTACGCTGTCCAATGGTATGATACCACAGTCCCTTGTGCTCACCGATACGCTTACCCGTTTCCAGTTCGATGACATCTCCCGGCAGGTCACCTAAATAGCGGCGAATGTAGTCATTATAGTTGATTTGTCCGAGGAAGCAGATACCTTGACTGTCCTTACGCTTGGCATTGATGAGATGTTCTCTTTCTGCGATTTCACGCACCTCATTCTTGATATGATGACCGATTGGGAAGATAGCCTTCTTGAGTTGCCAACTCTCTATCTGGGCCAGGAAGTCGGTCTGGTCTTTCACCGGGTCAGGACTGGTAACGAGCCACTTATCCCCATTCTCATCTATTTCGGTCTGGGCATAATGTCCCGTAGCGATGAGGTCATAATTGTGTCCCATCTTCCGATCAAACGCACCGAACTTGATGAGTCTGTTGCACATCACATCCGGGTTAGGCGTATATCCAGCCTTCACCTTCTCCATTGTATATCGGGTAACCTCATTCCAGTATTCCTGATGACAATCCACCACTTCGAGTTTACAACCATATTTGCGAGCCACGGCAGTAGCCATTTCCAGGTCCTCCTCAGAAGAGCAGTCCCACTCTTCCTTTTCTTCCGGACCGATCTTGATATAGAAACAGTCGGGATGCAAACCCAATCGGGCAAGTTCCCATACTACCACTGAGCTATCTACTCCGCCCGAAAGCAGCACCGCAATACGCTTGTCTATGATATTTTCAGTCATTTCTTCTTTTTTATGAATTAATTGCGTGCAAAATTACAAAAAAAGTGCGATACCTAACTATAAATAAATAAAAATTAGTACCTTTGCACTCGAATTTTCAATTTTACAAGTAGTTATGGATATCTTAAGAAATCTATTTTACGGCTTCCCTGACCTTTGGGGAGGCGGTGTAGCCCATTCTGTCATGATACTTGCATTGGTCATCACACTGGGCTTGAGTCTCGGCAAGATTAAGGTGAAAGGTGTTTCCCTTGGCTTGGCGTGGATTCTATTCATCGGTCTTATCTTTGGGCATTTCTCGCTCAATCTGGATGAGCACCTGCTCCACTTCCTCAAAGAGTTCGGTCTGATACTCTTCGTTTATTCCATCGGTCTGGAAGTGGGACCAAGTTTCTTCTCTTCCTTCAAGAACGGTGGCAAGAGTCTCAACTTGCTCAGCATCATCGTCATTGCCCTGAGCATCATTACCACGCTCGGCATCTACTCTATCTCCAACACCTCTATCACTTCGATGGCAGGTATCCTCTCTGGAGCAGTAACCAATACGCCAGGTCTCGGTGCGGCACAACAGGCATTCAGCGATTTGCGCCATATCGATGCTCCATCCATCGCTGCCGGCTATGCCATCGCCTATCCGATGGGTGTACTGGGTGTCATCCTCTCTTTCATCATCTTGCGATTTGCGCTCCGCATCGACAAGAATGAAGAAGATGCACAGGCTAAGCGCGGATTCGGACATCTGGAAGCTATGACCCTCAACACATTCTCTGTGAAGATTACCAATAAAATGATTTTTGGTAAAACCGTGAAAGAGGTACGCCATATCTTGGACCGTGACTTCATGATTTCGCAGATACACCGTCCTGACAACAACAGCAACAAGGAAATGGTCAACGGACAGACTGTACTCAACGAGGGCGACATCATCTATGTAGTGGCTCACCCTACTGTACAGGAGCCTCTCATCGCACTCTGCGGTGAAAAAATAGATATGGCATGGGAGGAGTTTGGTAATGAGTTGATTACCCGCCGTATTCGTATTACCAAGCCAGGCATCAACGGAAAGACCATCTCACAGATGCAGATTCGCTCTAACTTAGGTACCAACATCACTCGTGTAAACCGTGCAGGCGTCGATCTGATAGCCACACCAAATTTGAAACTTCAATTGGGCGACCGTGTTACCGTAGTAGGTACAGAACTCGCCATCAGTCATACAGAGAAAGTATTGGGTAACCAGATGAAACGACTCAACTACCCTAACCTGATTCCTATCTTCTTGGGTATCATGCTCGGTTGTATCGTTGCCAATATTCCTTTCTTCATCCCAGGCATCAACGAGAACCTGCGTCTTGGACTGACCGGTGGACCATTGGTAGTAGCCATCCTGATAGGTTATTTCGGTCCGAAGTACAACCTCGTGACTTACAATACGATATCCGCCAACCTCATGTTGCGAGAGATAGGTATCTGTATCTTCCTGGCATGTGTTGGACTCGGTACAGGAGAACAGTTCATTGAGACGGTGGCTACCGAGAAGGGTATGATCTGGATTCTCTATGGCATCGGCATCACCATGATTCCAATCCTGTTGGGCGGTATCATCGGCCGTTACCTATTCCACATCAATTACTTCACCCTGCTTGGCGTATTGGCTGGCGCCAACACGAACCCATCGGCTTTGGCATACGTAAGAGAACAGACCTCAGCCGATTCACCAACCGTAGGCTATGCGAATGTATATCCATTTGCCATGTTCCTGCGCATTGTAACTATACAGATTATTATTTTCGTGTTCGGATAAAAACGGACCCACTTTATAAAAAGATTATTAAGGATAAAAAAAGACATTCATGGAAAAGGAGAATGAATTAGGGGCAATCTTAGCCAATTCAGAAGAAAACAAGACATGCAAGTGTGGTAACGAGAAAGACAACTGCAAGTGTATGGAGATTTCCGAGGCCGAACTTCGTAGAAAACTCGACCTTCTGCTCCGTACAGGAAGCATCCTCATAGAGAGCGCAGCCGACACCTCACGCATCATGCGAACAATGAAACGAGCTGCTGCTTTCTTAGGACTCGACGAGAAATACCTGCATCTCTACATCAACTGGAACGTCCTGATGGTGAACTATAGTGACGAGCAGCACTCGTTCTCTAAGTTCCAGCGCTGCGAAAAGCACGGCATCAACCTGACATCCATTTCAATGATCAGTAAGTTGACCTGGCGTGCCATCAAGGAAGACTATTCGCTCGACCAATATGAGGCAGCACTCAACGAGGTAAAGGCAACTCCACGCAGTTTCACCCCTTGGCAGGTAGCCATCGGCGGTGGATTTGCCTGCGGCGGATTCTGCATTCAGTTCGGTTGTGACTGGCCAGCATTCTTCTATTGTTCATTGGCAGCCATCCTCGGTTTCCGCCTTCGTATGTTCTTGCCTTCCAAAGGTTGCAATAACTATGTGGCTATCGGTATCTCAGCATTTGTTGCTACTCTTATCGCATGGCTCACCTCTTTCCTTTCGCTCAATCCAAGCATTGCTAACAGTCTGCCTGATTTCATGCATTCTGCTACTCCTTGGCATCCACTGATGGCATGTGCCCTCTTTATCGTACCGGGTGTACCGCTGATCAACTTTGTGAGTGATATGCTCGACGGATATATCGAGGTGGGTATGGTAAGAGCACTCAACACGTTGCTGATGGTTCTGTCTATGGCATTCGGTATTGCATTTGCCATCCAGGTATGTCACATCGACAACTTTGTGACGGATCTCACCATGACTCCTCACCACGAATATTGGGAATTTGCCATCGCAGCAGCCGTATCAGCTATGGGTTTCTCTACCATTTTCAGTATTCCGAGAAGACTGTTGCCAGCAGTAGCCGTAGGAGGTATCATCGCCGTATGTTTCCGTAACTTTGTGAACCTCGGTCCAAGCAATGGCAATATCGGTCTGGATATGGGTTTGAGCATCGGTTCCTTGGCAGGTTCAGCCCTCATCAGTATCATTGTCATCAAGGCCCGTCACTGGTTCCACACTCCTCACCAGTGTATCACGATTCCAAGTGTAATCCCTATGGTACCGGGTGTATTGATGTATCGTGCACTCTTTGCTTTCATTGATATGCACGGTGTGGTAGGTGAGGTTACGGTAGGTATGAACAATGCCATCAAGGCATCGCTTGCTATCATCTGCATCGCTCTGGGTGTAGCTATTCCGAATGTCTTCTTCCGCCGCTTTATTGCAGACAACCGCAAGCGCAAGCTCTTCAATATGCTCGTGGAAAGAAAGAAGAAGAACGGCGAATTTGTGGATTTGCATGAAGTAGAAATCAAATAGAGCCTTATTTCATCAAAAAGAACAAGACTCAATTATTATAATAGAGGGTGTGTCATAAGTCTGTGACACGCCCTCTTTTTTCTTCATTATTTTTATTCATCGGATTACGCGGAGTTATCGGATGAAAAAAACAATGAATAAATCAGATGAAGAAAAACTATAAAGAAAACTGATAAAGAAAGATGAATAAAATGATATCATGAAAATTGATTCTCTGGGCAAGGAAAAAATTACGGCTGGGCAAGGAGAAATTTTTCCCTGGGCAGGGAAAAATAAAAGTGGGTCATGACTCTCGGAAAAGAAGCGCTTCTGATAAATGTCCTGTCCTTTACAAGGATGTAAATATCTTTTCTCATTTTTGATGGCATATTTTGTTTTATTAATGATTTTTTCTTCTTTTTCTCTCCCTATTTCAATTATTTGTTGTATCTTTGCCTTTAAACAGAACCAAAAAGGAATTAAGACTATGAATATAGAACATTTTATTGATAGAATAGAAAAAACAGATGGTCTTTCCCAGACCCTCGGAATGCATTTTATATCAACTCCAGAGCCTGACACGCTCCAAGCCACCATGAAAGTGGATGAAAGAAACAAGCAACCTTTCGGATTCCTCAGTGGGGGTGCCTCACTTGCACTGGCAGAAAATCTGGCAGGTGTAGGTTCGTTGGCACTTTGTCCGGGCCAAATAGCCGTGGGCATCAACGTGAGCGGTACCCATGTTCTGGCAGTTTCTGAGGGCGATACCGTTACTGCATTCGGTAAGCTCATCCATAAGGGAAGAACCCTACATACATGGAAAATAGATATCAAGAACTCAGCTGGAGACATCATCTGTACTGTACAGGTAACCAACTACGTCTTCACTCCTAAAAAAGACAGCGGAAAGAAGGTAAACCTGCAGGATGCTGAGGATAAACCGCTACAGGAAGATGATACCCCTATGCAAGCAACAGAAAACCCATCAACCAATCAGGAGGACTAAAACGGCATGTCAGCATTTGCATTTTATCGACTCCCCTATAAAGATCACTATACGTTGGTGATGCAGCATGATGATGATCCCGAAAAACTCAATTCCGTCAATGAACTGAATGGGAAACATGGCTTCGTCATCGCCCCTTTCATGCCTTCGGAAGAATGTCCTATTCTCCTGATGCGCCCCGATGTGGTCAAACACTTCCCTATCCAGGCAGTAACTACAGACAATAAGAAGATTCATTTTCCAGAATCTGTCAGCGAGAAAGAAGCATACCAGAAAGATTTCGAAGATTTCCATCAGCAACTGACCAAGGGAATATTCGACAAAATCGTATTGGCTCGCTGCTCACACCAGAAATCACCTGAAGCAAAAGGACTGAAGGCTGAAGAACTCTTCAAGAAGGCCTGCCAGATGTACCCACGCCTCTTTATCGCGCTCGTCTCCACGACCCAATCGGGCACATGGCTCATGGCTACGCCGGAAATACTGCTCAGTGGAAACGGATGCGAATTCAAGACTATGGCCCTGGCTGGAACACATGCCGGAGAAGAAACAGACTGGACGAAGAAGGAACAGGAAGAACAGCAGTATGTAACCGACTATATCGAGGATGTCATCTCAGAATTTACGGATGAATACAGCAAGGAAGGTCCCTTCACCACAATGGCAGCCAACCTCTACCATCTTCGTACCGATTTCCTCTTCCGACTGGAAGATACCGACTGCTTAGGCGATGTACTGGATGCACTCTTTCCTACCCCAGCTATCTGCGGTATTCCCAAGGAAGAAACCCGCCAATACATCCTGGATCATGAAAGTATCAACCGCAAATACTACAGCGGATTCGTGGGTCCCCTCATGCCTTCGGGAGAAACCCAACTCTATGTTTCACTCAGATGCATGAATATACACCAGGGTGGCAACTTCCAACTGTATGCAGGCGGAGGACTGCTTGCAGAAAGTGAAATGCAGAAGGAATGGGAAGAAACAGAGGCAAAATTAGGAACCATGAGAGCTGTTATCAGCAAGTAATCATACATTAAAAAAAGCAGATTCGTGTTTAGCAATATTGAGAATGTAAATATACTGACCAATGTACTGAAAAGACATGGAGTCAGGAGAGTTGTGGTATGTCCAGGCAGTCGCAACGCACCACTGGTACATAACCTCAATGAGATAGACGGCATCACCTGTTATCCCGTAACGGATGAGAGAAGTGCAGGATTCGTAGCATTAGGAATGGCCTTGGGTGACCCTTCACCTTGTCCATCCCCAGTAGCGGTATGCGTCACTTCTGGTTCTGCATTACTCAACCTATATCCAGCAGTAGCAGAAGCATACTATCAGAAACTGCCGGTTGTCTTTATCTCAGCAGACCGGCCGGGCGCATGGATCGGGCAACAAGATGGGCAGACCCTTCCACAACCGGATGTTTTCGGAACAATGGTCAACAAGAGCGTGAACCTGCCTATTATCACTCCTCGCATTCATAGCGAAGAAGGATGCCTGCCTGCAAATGCCGAAGCTATCAACAGCATGCACGATGAACAGGCATGGCATTGCGAGCGATTGGTCAACGAAGCCCTTATCGACTGCAAACACCGCAAGATAGGACCGGTACACATCAATATTCCGATACCGGAACCCCTCTATGAGTTTACATGCCGTCAACTGCCACAAGCCCATAAAGTGGATTACATCCGTTCGGGAATGTGGAGCGGAGATTTCCACTATGGCGATCTGCTTGACTTTCTGGAAGCCAAAAAGCCGATGATAATCATCGGACAAGACTATCCTGCCTCCATACTCTATGGAATCAAGAATATTCAGAACTGGGCAGTCATACTCTGTGAACCAACCGCTTTGGGACTCGACAGTAAGGATCCTGCTGACAGGAAATTTTCGACATCCCAACTGATGACTAACTTTGAAGAAGTACTCTATCAGATAGAAGTCAAAAAAGCAGAAGACCCGGATTTCGATGAAGAAGCCTACCTGCCAGACTTCATTCTCTATACAGGCGGCAACATCGTCAGCAAGCGACTCAAGCAGTTTCTGAGAAAAGCAGCCCAAAAGGCTCAGGTATGGCGAGTGAGCAAGGACGGAGACTATATCGACACCTTCATGCGAACCGACCGGATTTTCCAGGCAAATGTGCATCAGCTGGCAGATGCCATGACCTCCTACGAGCAGAAATATCCAGATGAGGTGAATGATTACCGGGACCTCTGGACAACAGCCTTACGACATGCCAAACGGCACGCCTACGATTATGAACCGGAATACAGCAGCATGGCTACCGTCAGGTATTTTGAACAGGAATTTCATGCCAACTCCAAGAAGGACAGCAGAGAATGCCGCGTATTCTATGGCAACAGTATGGCAATACGCCTGGGTTGTATCTATGCGCATCAATACGCATTCTGCAATAGAGGCGTGAATGGTATCGAGGGAACACTCTCCGCAGCAGCAGGACTATCCATCTATCTCTCGGAATATCATCATCCAGATGCCAAAAAACAACAGAAGGTATTCTGCATCCTGGGCGATCTCAGTTTCTTCTACGACCAGAATGCCCTCTGGAACCAGAACCTCAACGGCAGTCTCCGCATCATCGTACTCAATAATGGCGGTGGTGCCATCTTCGGCAAGTTCAAAGGACTGAAGGAAAGTGCAGCCAGAGAAAACCTCGTGATGGCAGAACACCAGACTTCAGCTGTCAACATCTGTCAGGCAAACGATATCACCTATCTGGGAGCAGACAATATGAAAACGATGAAGTATGGTATTGACCAACTCATCCATTCTGACTCAGAGAGACCGATGCTTCTCGAAGTATTCACCGACATCGATGCAGACAACCGGGCACTGGAAGATTACTTCAAAAGTTTATAAAACGGGATACATTCAATCCCATCCATGAGAATTAGAACAAACATTCATAACATATGAGAAATTGGAAAAAAATAGAAGGATTTGATTTCAAGGAAATCATCTTCGAAGAATACAATCACATCGCAAAGATAACCATCAACCGTGAGCGTTACCGCAATGCTTTCACCCCACTCACCACCTGGGAAATGTCACAAGCCTTCAGCTATTGCCGTGAGTGTCAGGGCATCCGTGTCGTGATTCTGACAGGAGCAGGCGACAAGGCATTCTGTTCGGGAGGCGATATGCACGTGAAAGGCCGTGGTGGCTATGTGGGTTCCGATGGAGTACCACGTCTCAACGTACTCGACGTGCAGATGCAGATACGCCGCTTGCCCAAACCAGTCATCGCCATGGTAAACGGTTATGCCATCGGTGGCGGTCATGTGCTCCATGTCATGTGCGACCTGACTATTGCATCAGAGAATGCCATCTTCGGACAGACTGGTCCAAAAGTAGGCAGTTTCGATGCCGGTTTCGGTGCTTCATACCTTGCCCGCATGGTAGGTCAGAAGAAGGCACGCGAAATCTGGTTCCTCTGCAAGCAATATACTGCCAAGGAAGCAGAAGAAATGGGCATGGTGAACAAGGTTGTGCCTTTCGACCAACTGGAAGATACCTGTGTGGAATGGGCAGAAATCATGATGGAACGTTCTCCTCTCGCCCTCCGCATGATCAAGGCAGGTCTGAATGCAGAACTTGACGGACAGGCTGGTATTCAGGAACTGGCTGGAGATGCCACCATGCTTTATTACACGATGGATGAAGCGCAGGAAGGTGGTAAGGCATTCTTAGAGAAGCGCAAACCAAACTTTGACGACTACCCGATGTTCCCATAATTTCCTATCATTTCACATCAAGGAAACATATATCCACAGGAATTTACCTTTTTGGCTACAGATTCATTCTTTTCGGCATTTTTTTCTATAAAAAAACTCATAATACCAAAATATTTTTCTAACTTTGCAGCCGAAATACAAAAGTAATAAAAGTTACAGTAATGAAAATTAAAGGATTAATCTTAGCTATGGCACTCTGTTCAACCATAACAATGGGAGCACAGGGTGCGGGTAAATTTGTTCCATTTAAGTATGGAAACATGGATCAATGGGTAACAAGAAGTATTAAGGAATCAGGAATTATTGGTGGCAACCAAAAGACGCTCTATGAAGTAGGTCCCAACATGTCGCTCTCTGGCAACAACCCATATACCAACAAAGGCGGCTCTCCTTGGGGAACATCCAATGTCCTGGCTCATGTATCCGGTATCTACAAGACCAACTGTTCTGTATATCGTGATACCCATGCCGGTCATGGCCATTGTGCCAAACTCGTCACCCATATCGAGAAGGTGAAGGTGCTCGGCCTTATCAACATCAAGGTACTGGCAGCCGGTTCTCTCTTTCTGGGCGATGTACGTGAACCTATCACGGGTACCAAGGATGGTCCGAAGGCTATCAACTGGGGTATTCCTTTCACCGCCCGTCCAAAGGCTTTGAGATACGACTACAAGACTCACCTCAGCACCAGTCCTACCCGCATCAAGCAGACGGGGTTCAGCAGTGCCTCTACCGTAGCGGGGCATGACTATGCCGTAACTCTTCTTTATCTTCAGAAACGTCATGAGGATGCCAGAGGCAATATTACCGCCAAGCGCGTAGGTACCGTAGTGGTGAAATATGGCAAGAGTACCAGTGGATGGGTGGAAAATGCCACTTACGAGATACATTATGGCGATATCCGCCACATGGCAGGATATAATGCATCTCTTATGGGACTTCGTACTACCGACTATGCACGCAACAGCAAGGGCAAGAGCGTACCTGTAAAGGAAGTAGGATGGGCAGCTGCCAATGAAACTCCAACTCATCTCGTATTACAGTTCTCTTCCTCTCATGGCGGAGCATATATCGGAACTCCAGGAAACACATTTTGGATAGACAATGTGGGACTCGTTTATTAATCGCGTCCCACACCTTATTATATATATAAGAAGCAACAATATCTTATTTAGGAAAAATAGTATCATGAAGCATCTACTCATGTGTCTCATCTGGCTTGCTTTGTCAGAACCTTCTTGTGCCAAAGCGCGAACTGATTATCTTCCAGTAGACAGCATCCATGTAATGACTGCCGAGGAGTCTGATACCCTCAACACTCCTGCGAAAAAGAAATCTCTCATAACGAGATTTCTCGACTATTTCAATGATGCCAACAAAAACAAGAAGCATAAGAAATTCGACTTCAGCATCATCGGCGGTCCACACTACAGCACCGACACAAAACTGGGGTTAGGACTTGTGGCTGCAGGACTCTATCGTACCAACCCCAATGATACGATTCTGCCTCCTTCCAACGTATCACTCTTCGGTGATGTGAGCACTGTAGGATTCTACATGTTAGGCATCAGGGGTACCCACATTTTTCCACAGGATAAATACCGTGCCGACTATACCGTCTATTTCTACTCCTTTCCCTGCGACTACTGGGGCATGGGATACGACATGGGAAATGACGACAGTAACAAGAGTGAGATGAAGCGATGGCAAGCCCGCATCAAGGGTAGTTTTCTCTTCCACCTGGGAAGCAACTTCTACATCGGTTCCATGGTGAGCTATGACTATGTGATAGGTAAAAACGTAGAACGACCAGAACTGCTCAACGGCATGGACAGACATACCTGGAATTTAGGTGCCGGTTTCTCTGCCGTCTATGATTCAAGAGATGTGCTTACCTATCCACATCAAGGTCTCTACATCAACCTGACCCAATGTTTCCGACCACGCTTCATGGGCAACGATTATGCTTTCAGTACCACCGAACTGCAAGTAGATGCCTATCAGAAAGTATGGAAGGGCGCCATCCTGGCAGAGGATTTCCGTACAATGCTCAATTTCGGTAACCCGTCTTGGGGCATGATGGCTCTCTTGGGCAACAGCAACTCCATGCGCGGATACTACGAAGGACGGTATAGGGACAAACATAAGATAGAGGCGCAGGTGGAACTTCGCCAACATATATGGAAGCGCAACAGTCTGACCGTCTGGGTAGGTGCCGGAACCATATTCAGCAAGTTCAGCAACATCCGTTCCCGACACATCCTGCCTAACTACGGATTGGGATACCGCTGGGAATTCAAGAAGAATGTAAATGTACGCCTTGACTACGGATTCGGAAAAGCAGGACAATCTGGATTCCTGTTTAGTATCAACGAGGCATTTTAATCAAAAAATAATGAACTTTATCAATAAAGACAATTTCAATAAGCTACTCTATATCTATGCGACGTTGGCACTACTGTTGCCCAACATCGTTCTCTGTATCACGGAGCGCCTGTCACTCTGGGCGAGTGCCACCAATATCATACTGCCATTGGGCATCTATATGCTACTGATGTCACTCTGCAAGAAAACGGGCAAGATGATATGGATATGCTTCATCATGATCTTCTTTGCAGCATTCCAGCTGGTACTCCTCTACCTCTTCGGTAAAGGAGTGATAGCCGTGGATATGTTCCTCAACCTCGTGACCACCAATCCTGGTGAGGCTATGGAACTGCTCGACAATCTGGTACCAGCCGTGGCCGGAGTATTCATCGTATATCTACCGCTGCTCATCTTAGGAATCATATCCATCAGAAGCAAACGGTGGGCTCCACTATCAAGCAACTGGCAGAGAAGAATGCATAAATGGGGAGCCTCAACAACGATAACAGGTCTGCTCTTCCTGGGCTTTACATACTGGTTTTCAGATGATTACAAGTTACAGGATCAGCTCTACCCTGCCAATGTGTTCTACAATCTCGGCTTAGCCGTGCAGCGCAACAACGCCTCAGTAAATTATCAGGAAGCCTCCCAGAATTTCCGATTCAATGCCACTTCTACCCATCCAGCCGATTCCAGTGAAGTATATGTGATGGTAGTGGGCGAAACAGCCAGAGCACACAATTTCAGTCTCTATGGTTACCAACGTGATACCAATCCATTGCTCGGCAAGACAGCAGGACTCGTGGCATTCGACAAGGTGACAACCCAGTCGAACACAACCCACAAGAGCGTGCCGATGCTCCTTTCGGCAGCCTCAGCCAGCGACTTCGAGCGTCTGTTCCACGAGAAGGGAATCCTGGCAGCCTTCAGGGAAGCCGGTTTTCATACCGTTTTCCTGAGCAATCAACTCCCCAACCATTCCTTCATCGACTTCCTGGGTGAACAGGCTGACGAATGGGCTTTCATCAAAACCGGAGACAGAAACGAGGCTTTCGACAAGACGTATGGTCAAACATTCGACAAAATGTACGGGCAGGGAAAACTGGCCAAGATGGACGAAAAAGGCAATGTCTATGATGCAGACCTGCTGCCAATTCTCGACCAGATACTGAGCAGAAAACATCAGAAACTCTTCATCGTACTCCATACATACGGTTCACATTTCAACTATATGGAACGCTATCCGAGAAACATGGCGCATTTCCAGCCAGACAGCCAGAGTGATGCCAAAGCAGAAAACCGCCGCGACCTGTTGAACGCTTACGACAATACCATCCGCTATACCGACTACGTATTGCACAGCATCATCGAACGTCTGCAGAAGAAAGGCGGCATGAGTGCCATGCTCTATACAAGCGACCACGGAGAGAATATCTTCGATGACAACAGGAAACTCTTCCTACATGCCGCACCACGTGCTTCGCATTATGAACTGGACGTACCTTTCCTGATTTGGACATCAAGGAGTTATGAGCATCAGGAACCAAGAGTAGATGCGGCTCTCTCCCAGAATAAACATAAGGAGATACAAAGCAGCCGTTCTGCCTTCCACACGATGCTACAGCTCGGCGGCATTGCCACCCGATACCGTATAGACAGATATTCCGTAGCAAATTCGGGCTATCATCCAGAGCCTCTGCTGTATCTCAACGACCATGATGAAGCAATTCCGCAAGCCGACTGTGGATTTGACAAATAGAAAACCAGATAAAAGAAAACAAGAAAGATAAATGGCAAATAGAAAGAAGAATGATAGATAAAATGAAAAATAATTCATTTTTTATCTCTTTTACGAAAAAAAGTAGTATCTTTGCCCTTGAAAGTGTCATAAGGATACTTTCAAGGGCAAATGCATTCATATAGATGAATCTAAAATATAAACAACAAAGAATTAAACAATAAAGTTTAAACATACATTAAAGACTAAAAAACAAAAGAAAATGGAACAGATTAAAAACGATCAGCTCACATTGGAGATTTCATCTCTCGGCGCAGAACTTCAGAGTATCAAGGATGCCAATGGTAATGAATATCTTTGGGATGGTGACGAGAAGTACTGGAATCGCCACTCACCAATCCTCTTCCCTATCGTATGCGGTTTGTGGAAGGACACCTATCGCATTGACGGCAAGGAATATACACTCCCACGTCATGGCTTCGCCCGTGATACAGAGTTCAAGTTGGTTGGCAAAACTGCTGACCGTCTCACCTTCGCCCTCATCGATAATGAGGAAACGCAGAAGAATTATCCTTATCATTTCAATCTTGCCATCTCTTACCGTCTGGAAGGCAACGAGATTCACGTTATCTGGCATGTAGAAAACACCGATGACAAGGAAATCATGTTCCAGATTGGCGGTCACCCTGCATTCCTGGTTCCAGGTTGCAAGAAGGGCGAGGAAATGAAGGCTACTCTGAAACTCGACAACGAAGCACCTGTTCGCCTGTATGGTAATGTGGGCGGCTGCATCGACCGCCAGGCTAAGGAGACCGTGGAAACTGAGAAGGGTATCTGGGAAGTAAACGAGGAGACCTTTGCAGAGGATGCGGTAATCTTCGACAAGAGCCAGGTAAAGCAGGTGAGCATTCTCAACGAACAGGGTGAACCTCACGTAACATTAGAATTCAAGACTCCTGCCGTAGGTATCTGGAATCCAACAGGCAAGCATGCTCCATTCGTCTGCATCGAACCATGGTATGGATTGAGCGACTGGGCAGAATTTGACGGCGAATTTAAGGACAAATATCTGATGAACCGCCTCCAGCCAGGAGCAAGTTTCATGAGTGAG
Source organism: Prevotella sp. AM42-24 (assembly GCF_003461825.1). NCBI lineage: Bacteria > Pseudomonadati > Bacteroidota > Bacteroidia > Bacteroidales > Prevotellaceae > Prevotella > Prevotella sp. AM42-24. The sequence continues at coordinate 51,913 of NZ_QTXV01000005.1, forward strand.
TATATTATTAGAATCGAAAAATAACATACAACAACTTAATATTCAACATTAAACATTACAAAAAATGAAAGAAGAAATGAACCTCCCCGAAAACGCTTTCAGAGAGCTGAAAGACGGGGAAGAGTACAAGCCGCTGATGTCGCCCGACAAGGTTTATCCTGAGGTGAACGGATGGTCAGTGACTTGGGGTATCATGATGGCAATCATCTTCTCTGCCGCCGCAGCCTATCTGGGTCTGAAGGTTGGTCAGGTTTTTGAGGCAGCCATCCCTATCGCTATCATCGCAGTAGGTGTCAGCACCGCTACCAAGCGCAGCAAGGCTCTTGGCGAGAATGTCATCATCCAGAGTATCGGTGCCTGTTCGGGAGCAGTGGTAGCAGGTGCTATCTTCACCTTGCCTGCCATCTATATCCTGCAGGCTAAGTATCCAGACATGACAACTTCATTTATGAAGATCTTCATGGCTTCGGCTCTCGGTGGTGTGCTCGGCATCTTGTTTCTGATACCTTTCCGCAAGTATTTCGTAAGCGATATGCACGGCAAGTATCCTTTCCCTGAAGCGACTGCTACCACACAGGTACTGGTAAGCGGTGCCAAGGGCGGCGATCAGGCTAAACCTTTGCTTATCGCTGGTCTGGTAGGTGGTCTCTATGACTTCATCGTTGCCAGTTTGGGATGGTGGAACGAAAACTTTACTTCCCGTGTAGTCGGTTGGGGTTGCGACCTTGCTGACAAGGCAAAACTCGTATTCAAGGTGAATACTGGAGCTGCCGTACTCGGTCTGGGTTACATCATCGGTTTGAAATATGCCTTCTACACCTGCTTGGGTTCACTCGTCGTATGGTGGTTGATCGTACCAGGTATGAGCATTGCTTTCCACGACAGTGTGCTGAGTGCCTGGGATCCAAGTATCGTGAAGACCGTAGGGGCTATGAGTCCTGAAGAAATCTTCAGAGCATACGCCCGCAGTATCGGTATCGGTGGCATTGCCATGGCAGGTATCATCGGTATCATCAAGAGTTGGGGTATCATCAAGAGCGCTGTAGGTTTGGCAGCACAAGAACTGAAGGGCAAGAGCGATGTGGACGAAAATGTGAAGCGTACTCAGCGTGACATTTCTTTCAAGATTATCGCTATCGGTTCAATTGTAACCATCCTCATCACCTTCCTCTTCTTCTGGTTTGGTGTGATGGAGGGCAATCTCCTCTTCGCCGTCATCGCCATCCTGCTGGTAGCTGTTATCGCTTTCCTCTTTACTACCGTGGCTGCCAATGCTATTGCCATCGTAGGTTCTAATCCTGTATCAGGTATGACCCTGATGACACTCATCTTCGCTTCTGTAGTGATGGTGGCTGTAGGATTGAAAGGCCCAGGCGGTATGTTGGCAGCGCTGATCATGGGTGGTGTGGTTTGTACCGCATTATCGGTGGCAGGTTCATTTATCACCGACCTCAAGATAGGTTACTGGCTCGGTACCACTCCTAAGAAACAGGAGGGTTGGAAATTTCTCGGTACTCTGGTAAGTGCTGCAACAGTAGGCGGTGTGATGATGCTTCTGAATGAAACTTACGGTTTTGCATCCGGTTCTCTCGCTGCTCCTCAGGCAAATGCCATGGCTGCAGTCATCGACCCATTGATGAACGGTGTGGGTGCTCCTTGGGTACTCTACGGCATCGGTGCAGTCATCGCCATCGTACTCACCTATTTCAAGATTCCAGCATTGGCTTTTGCGCTCGGTATGTTCATTCCATTGGAGCTGAATGTCCCACTGTTGGTAGGTGGTGCCATCAACTGGTATGTGACTTCCCGCTCTAAGGATGCCAAGGTGAATAATGAACGCGGCGAAAAGGGTACACTCATCGCCAGTGGTTTTATTGCCGGTGGTGCCCTGATGGGTGTAGTAAGTGCGCTGCTCAAATTTGGCGGCATTGAAGCCAGCATCGCTGAAAGCTGGTGGGTCAACCCTATGTCAGAGGTTTGTTCGCTCATTGCTTATATCCTCTTGATAGGTTTCTTTATCAGAGCTACAAAGAAGTAATCAAGGAACTATAATCCATAAAAGAGCGATATTTTATGGTTTCTGACAAAAAAAGTACCAAAATATTTGGAGATTTCAAATAATCGCTTTATCTTTGCATCCCAATTCAAGCGTTTCAGGCTTATGGATTGGGATGTTTTGGTATCATCATTGAGAAAAGACAGATTCGGGGTTGACTGGATTTGACGGCGAGATGAAATGGTACGTAAGCACGCGGAGGCTCGTTGGCTACCTCCTAAATCTTAGTGAACAAAAAATTAATTGGCGAAAATAACTACGCTCTCGCTGCCTAATCGAAGTACAGTAGATTAGCTTTATTCCGTCACTAGGTGATGGAACGGGACATCGCTCAACGGATGTAGTTCCGAATCTTGTTGGTCAAGCGGTGCAGGTAAATCGGAAATAGCTCGGGTAGGCCTCGATGCTCGGGTGAAATTTTAGAGGATAAGGGTATGATTGGTGGTCCAGGTCTTGTCATACTTCGAAAATCAAAGGCTGGAATAAGCGTGTAGAAAGCGTATGGTTTCCTTGTGCGGACGAGGGTTCGATTCCCTCCAGCTCCACTTCTACGAAAAAGAGGGTGTGTCATGAACTTATGGCACACCCTCTTTTTCGTAGAAGTGGCCTTACACTTTGAGCTACATTAGCCACAAAATGCCAACATTTTGCAAGCAAAACTCGATATAAAAGAGCACAAAGACACTACAAGCAATTATTCTATTGATATTTTATCACATATAAAACAAAATCACTTTCAATCTGAAAGAATTAAACACCCTATTGCTTACAAATCAAAAGAACTCATAAAATAGTTGATAAAAATAGATTATTTTTTCTTTGTTTTTCGACAAAACGTCGTATCTTTGCAGTCGTAAACAAGCAAATAGTCATCAAAATAATAAAATGACTATCACTATGTTAATTTCCGCAAAAGAATTTTACTTCTTTAAAGGGATAAAACAAGAGAATGAAGAGATTATCAATCGCATATAGGTTCTGATCTCATGCAAGAGAAACCAGGATTCATGCGAGAAGTATCAAACTTAAAGGACAACACAATATGAAAGAAACAGTTCATTTCACAAAGATGCATGGAGCTGGAAATGATTACATTTATGTAGATACCCAGTTGTACGACATACCCGACCCAGAAAAGGCAGCTATAGCCTGGAGTGCTTATCACACAGGTATTGGAAGCGATGGACTGGTTCTTATCGGCAAACCAAAGGATAGCAGAAGAGCAGACTACTCCATGCGCATCTTCAATGCTGATGGCTCTGAAGCCATGATGTGTGGTAATGCAAGTCGCTGTATCGGAAAATATCTTTATGAAAAAGGATTGACCCGAAAAGACACCATACGGCTTGAAACACTATCAGGCGTCAAGATATTGAAATTGCATATTCAGGATAATCATCAAATTGTAGATTCGGTAACAGTAGATATGCTGAAACCCAAATTGGAAAATCCTGAGCAATTCATAGGTCCTTCTGTACTTGCTGCAGACGAAAGAATCTTTGAAGGCACTTACGTTTGTATGGGAAATCCACATTTCGTAACTTTCGTGGATGACATCGATACTATCGACATCGCCCACTATGGAAAAATCCTCGAAAGAGACCAAGCCTTTCCTCAACGCTGTAACATCGAATTTGCACAATTGACAGATACAGACATCATTAGAACACGAGTTTGGGAAAGAGGAAGCGGAATAACAATGGCTTGTGGAACAGGGGCTTGTGCCACAGCTGTAGCCGCATTCCTTACCAAGCGTGCTGGACGAAAAAGCAGTATCGTGATGGATGGAGGAACTTTGCAAATCGAATATAACGAGGAAGACGAACACGTATATATGACTGGTCCTGCAGCCTTCGTATTCGAGGGTGAGATTCAGGTGGAATGAGAAATGTTAAAAATGAGAAATGAGAAATTTAGCTGCATTCACGAAGTTAACATTCAACATTTAGCATTTAACATTAAAATAAAAAGAACGCAAACTTAAATAATAATGGTCTAAGAGAAATATCTGAAAAGACTATTCTTAAAGATCGCAATAAAAGGAGAACAACAATATGGCATTAGTAAATGAACATTTCCTGAAGTTGGCAAGCAATTATCTTTTTGCCGACATCGCAAAGAAGGTGAAAGCCTACAAGATTGCTCACCCTAAGCAGCAAGTTATCAGCTTAGGTATCGGTGACGTAACCCAACCTCTCTGCCCTGCCGTCATCAAGGCAATGCACAAGGCGGTGGATGAGATGGCAGTACAGGCGTCTTTCAGAGGTTATGGACCGGAAAGAGGTTATGATTTCCTCCGTGAGGCCATTATCAAGAACGATTTCTTACCTCGTGGCATTCATCTCGACGTAAATGAGGTTTTCGTAAACGATGGAGCCAAAAGCGATACCGGAAATATACAGGAGATTTTGAGATGGGATAACAACATCGGTGTGACAGACCCGATTTACCCTGTATATATCGACTCTAATGTGATGATAGGCAGAGCAGGAGTATTCGAGAATGGCAGATGGAGTAACGTAACTTACATGCCTTGCAACGACGGAAATGATTTCACTCCACAAATACCGGATCATCGTGTAGATATGATTTATCTCTGTTATCCGAACAACCCTACAGGAACCGTCATCACGAAAGATGAACTCCGCAAGTGGGTAAACTACGCCATCAAGAATGAAAGCATCATCCTCTATGACGCTGCCTACGAAGCATATATTACAGATCCGGAGATTCCTCATTCTATCTACGAAATACGTGGAGCAAGAAAGGTAGCTATTGAATTCCACAGCTATTCGAAGACTGCAGGTTTCACAGGAGTGCGTTGTGGTTACACCATCGTACCAAAAGACCTGAAAGCCAAAACACTATCTGGAGAGGAAGTGGCATTGAATCCTATCTGGGACCGTCGCCAATGTACCAAGTTCAATGGTACCAGCTACATCTCACAACGAGCTGCTGAAGCTATCTACACCCCAGAGGGCAAAGAGCAGGTAAAGGCTACCATCAACTACTATATGGAGAATGCTCACTATATGAGAGAGAAACTTCAGGAACTCGGATTGAAAGTTTATGGTGGTGAAAATGCACCTTATCTCTGGGTAAAGACTCCTAACGATACACCAAGTTGGAAATTCTTCGAGGAAATGCTCTATGGTGCCAGCGTAGTCTGCACACCAGGTGTAGGTTTCGGTCCTTCAGGTGAAGGTTACATCCGACTTACTGCCTTCGGCGAGCATGAGGATTGCAAGGAAGCCATGGAGAGAATAGCAAAGTGGCTGGGAAAATAAACATTCCAACAGATAAAAAATTGAATATCAGAAATTTTAAATTATATAAGGTATGAGCAACTTAAGATTTGAAGCTGTTTCAGAGGCTTCCAAGAGAAAGCCTGTTGAGGTAACCGCTCCGAGTGAGCGACCAAGTGAATTCTTCGGAAAGAAGGTATTCAACCGACAGAAGATGTACAAGTATCTCCCTGCAGATGTCTATGAGAAACTGGTAGATGTCATCGACAACGGAGCTCGTCTCGACCGTAACATCGCCAACGCCGTAGCCAAAGGCATCAAGCAGTGGGCTGACGAGAATGGCGTAACCCACTACACCCACTGGTTCCAGCCATTGACAGAAGGTACTGCCGAGAAGCACGATGCCTTCATCGAGCACGATGGCAAGGGTGGTATGATCGAGGAATTTTCAGGCAAGTTGCTCGTTCAGCAGGAGCCTGATGCATCATCTTTCCCATCTGGCGGTATCCGCTCTACTTTTGAGGCTCGCGGTTATTCTGCATGGGATCCAACATCTCCTGTATTTATCATCGACGATACACTCTGTATCCCTACCGTCTTCATCTCTTATACAGGTGAGGCTCTCGACTATAAAGCTCCATTGCTCCGTTCATTGCACGCTGTAAACGTAGCAGCAACAGAGGTTTGCCACTACTTCAACCCTGATGTCAAGAAAGTTATTTCCAATCTCGGTTGGGAGCAGGAGTACTTCCTGGTAGATGAAAGCTTGTATGCTGCACGTCCTGACCTGATGCTGACTGGTCGCACCCTGATGGGGCACGATTCTGCCAAGAACCAGCAGATGGACGACCACTACTTCGGCGCCATCCCAGAGCGTGTTCAGGCTTTCATGAAGGATTTGGAAATCCAGGCTCTTGAGCTCGGTATTCCTTGCAAGACCCGTCACAACGAGGTAGCACCAAACCAGTTTGAGTTGGCACCTATCTTCGAGGAGACCAACCTTGCCGTTGACCACAACATGCTCTTGATGAGCTTGATGAAGAAGGTAGCTCGCCATCACGGTTTCCGCGTACTTCTCCATGAGAAGCCATTCGCAGGCATCAACGGTTCTGGTAAGCACAACAACTGGAGTCTCGCTACTGATACCGGCATCCTGCTCCATGGTCCAGGCAAGACACCAGAGGATAACCTCCGTTTCGTAGTCTTCATCACAGAGACTTTGATGGGTGTATATAAGCACAATGGTTTGCTCAAGGCTTCTATCATGAGCGCTACCAATGCACATCGTCTGGGCGCCAACGAGGCACCTCCAGCAATCATCTCTTCATTCCTCGGCAAGCAGTTGACCGACCTTCTCGAGCACATTGAGAAAGCCGACAAGAAGGATCTCTTCACCGTGGCTGGCAAGCAGGGCATGAAGTTGGATATCCCTGAGATTCCTGAGTTGATGATTGATAACACCGACCGTAACCGTACATCTCCATTTGCCTTCACCGGTAACCGTTTCGAGTTCCGTGCAGTAGGTTCTGAGGCTAACTGTGCATCAGCGATGATCGTATTGAACACAGCCGTAGCCGAGGCTTTGACCGACTTCAAGAAGCGTGTGGATGAGTTGATTGCCAAGGGTGAGGACAAGACTTCTGCCATCATCGATATCGTTCGTCAGGATTTGAAGACCTGCAAGCCTATCCGTTTCGATGGTAATGGTTACTCAGATGAGTGGGTAGAGGAAGCTGCTAAGCGTGGTTTGGACTGCGAGAAGAGTTGTCCAAAGATCTTCGAGCGTTATCTCGACCCTGCATCTATCAAGATGTTCGAGGATATGGGTGTCATGAAGAAGAACGAGTTGGAAGCCCGTAACGAGGTGAAATGGGAGACCTACACCAAGAAGATTCAGATTGAGGCTCGTGTAATGGGCGACTTGAGCATGAACCACATCATCCCAGTGGCTACTCACTATCAGAGTCAGTTGGCCAAGAATGTGGAGAACATGATTGACATCTTCGGTGACGAGGAAGGCAAGAAGTTGACTGCCCGCAACATCAATATCATCAAGAAGATTGCCGAGCGCACTCAGATTATCGAGACCGGTGTTGAGGAGTTGGTTAATGCCCGCAAGGTAGCCAACAAGATTGAGAACGAGCACGACAAGGCTATTGCTTATCATGACACAGTAGCTCCAAAGATGGAGGAGATCCGTTATCAGATTGACAAGTTGGAGTTGGCAGTAGCCGATGAGCTTTGGACATTGCCTAAGTATCGTGAACTCTTGTTCATCCGCTAATCAGCAATGTTTTCAAAATAGATAAGACATATTTCTGACAAATAAAAAAACAAGCTCTAACAAGAGCTACTCTTCATCAGATATAATAATTGAACGATCAATCTATTTCTTTTATTGGTTGTTTAAGTTTGCGCGGAGTGTGGTTGTGAAATCACGCTCCGCTTTTTATTATCAGATAGTTAGATTACTTTTCTGCCTCAACAAAAAGGGCTTCTAAAAACAAAAAGTCCCCAAATAGCCCCAAAAGATACAAAGAAATCACTCCATATTGAGACTGCCATTATACCTAAGTGATTTCTTATTCACCATTCATCATAATGGTTCCCGTCTCTAAGGATAATTGTTACTAACCCACATTGGCTCAGGAGAGAACGTCCGTGGATAAGACAACCTCTCCTGAGCCCTTTTTGTCCTTTTGACTTGTCATAATCATTCATTACTATTTAAAAGTTACATACATCATTTCAAATATTTTCTATCATCACCATCATCCTCCAATACATGCATTTGCTGGATTGCTATTTGATTAAGCTTAACCAAACGTTCACCTTGTGGCATCCCTTGATCAATAAATACCGCATTGAGATTCTCCATATTGGAAAGACAAATCAACTCGTTGACAGTTGCGTAATCACGTATATTACCCTTCTTTTCTGGGTTCAAATCTCGCCACTGCTTCGCTGTCATACCAAACATTGCCACATTCAGAACATCAGCCTCATTTGCATAAATCAGAGAAGCTTGCGCAGGCGTAATTTCAGCAGGAATCAAGTTATGCTTTATCGCATCAGTATGAATGCGATAGTTGATTTTAGAAAGTTCACGCTTAGCAGACCAACCCAATTGAGCTTGTTCCTCTGCTTTTAAGCGTTGGAACTCCTTGACCATATAGATTTTAAACTCAGGACTTATCCACATCGCAAACTCAAATGCAATATCTTTATGAGCATAAGTTCCACCATATCGACCAGCTTTAGATTGAAGAGATATTGCATTAGTACGCTGTACAAAATCCTTAACACTTATTTTAAAGCGATTCAATCCCGCTTGATTTCTAATTATGGCGAATTCGCCATAATTAAAATTCGGATTGTATATCTTCTCCCAAATTCCAATATATTCCAATGTATTTCTATTACGTAACCAATCTGTTACAAAAAACTCACCATCTTTTGCTTTCATCATATCTGTTAGACAGATATAGTCCTCACCATTTAGGTTCAAAACAGAAACTTCTGTTGTATTTACTATAATTTTTGCCATATTTTGTCAATATTTGGTTTGTGCTTACAAAATTAATAAAAAAACTCAAACTTACAACACTTTTGCAACAAATTTACAACAGAAACCTGCAAAATAAACCAAGCATACCACAACTATGCTATTTTTCATCTGCCACATTAACATTTCAGGAAAAATCTTTCTTTTTTCCATATAATGTGAGTACTTTTGCAGAAGATTTACAGGAAGAATCGTCAAATACTGATTAGGACAAATCGTCAAGCATAATAAAGAGAGAAAGAGAGAGATGGGAAAAAGAAGAATCGCTTTATATCACGCTTTCCATACTTCGCTGCCAATCATGGCTGGATATGGATTTCTGGGACTGACTTATGGCATCTATATGCATGAGTTAGGCTTCAACTTCCTGTATCCTATGCTGCTCGCCCTCATGGTTTATGCCGGCAGCGCAGAGTTCTTGCTTGGCAACATGCTGCTGGGCAGTTTCCATCCCCTGCAAGCCTTCTTGATGGTATTGATGGTGAATGCACGACATCTATTCTACGGACTTTCGATGCTTGTAGAATACAAGGGATTGGGATGGAAGAAGTTCTTCCTTATCTTCGGTATGTCGGACGAGACTTTTGCCCTGACAAGTGCTTCCAAGATTCCGGAAGGAACAGATAAAGGATGGTACCTGCTCTGGATAACCTGGCTCGATGAAACCTATTGGGTTATTGGGGCAACGCTGGGCGGCCTCATCGGTCCGTTTCTCACCTTCGACCTCAAAGGATTGGACTTTGTGCTGACCGCCATGTTTACGGCTATCTTCGCCGACAACTGGCTTCGGGAAAAAGACCATACCAGCAGTATTTCCGGACTGATTATCTCGGGGCTGTGCCTTACGATATTCAGTGCCGACCACTTCATCATCCCAAGCATGGTTATCATCCTTATATTTCTCACCCTCAAAAAAAGAAAAGTATGACTCTTCTCCAACAAATCATCATGGTTTCAGCAGGCGTAGCCGCCACCATGCTTACCCGTTTTATCCCTTTCATCGCCTTCCGGCCGGGGAAACCTACACCTAAGTACATTCTGTATTTAGGAAAGGTACTGCCAGCCTCGGTCTTTGCCCTGCTGGTGGTTTACTGTCTTCGCCACATCCATTCCTTCTCTGCAGATTCCTTGGCGCAGGTGGCAGCCGTAGCCTTCACCATCCTCATCCACGTATGGAAAAGGAATATGACGTGGTCAATAGCAGCAGGCACCCTTTGCTATATGCTGCTCATCAGAATTCTACACTTTTAATCCCGATAAAGCCATCACACACTTATATCACTTAAATACATTTTTCCAAGGTAAAAACAGCCAATTTTATACATTTTTCCAACCCATTTTCAGGCCATTTCTTACACTTTTCCAACTTTTTGATGATATAATTAATCAGAAAAGCCTCTCTGCAAGAGTATGCAGAAAGGCTCAACATTTTATAGGAACATTACAATACTTCTAATTCATTTCTCTTCATAATGAGGGGATAACGTTCTGGATGTTTCAAACTATCAATTTCCAAATCCACATCAAGTTTGGGCCATTCTATAGCATTTTTACCACTCATTCTTACCTCAAGGGCATCAGAGATGCATGCATGTTTCATCCAAGGTATCCTATTATAAGATATAAAATAATCATTACCTTTTACAGAAAGCATAATGCCCTTATCATTAATCATCAAGACGCTTACCTGTGTGTCTTGCGAATTTGATTTTAAAATCGTCTCCATATTCTTTAAACTTTGGACTCATAATTATCTTTCTTTTAAGATATTCTCACTTCCGTCAGCAAAGATAAATAAATAATCTGATAGTACAATCATTTATTAAGATATTTAAACCTTTTTATACGGCTGGCACCCTTTGCTATATACTCCTCACCAGATTCTGATTACACACATTTTTCCATCAGCACAAAGGTGATGAAACCCAGGAGAAGGGCATAGGTGGCTTGCTTCTGAAAACCATGGGCATGGGTTTCAGGAATCATCTCATCGCTCGTTACATAAAGCATGGCACCACCGGCAAAACCCAGCATCACGGGGAGGAAGGTGGAAGAGGCTGAACCCAAACCAAAACCCAACAGGATGCCTGCCACTTCGAGCAGGGCGATGAAAATGGAGATAAAGAAGGTACGGGCTGCAGAAACACCAGCCATCATCAAAGGAGCGATGATGACCATTCCCTCGGGGATATTCTGCAGGGCGATGCCGAAGGAAACACCCCACTCCGTTGCACCTTCTGCTGAACAGACACTCACTCCAGCCGCCATGCCCTCGGGCAGTTTGTGCAGGGCGATTGCCATCACAAAAAGCATCACATGACTGAGCCTGGCATTGTTGCGATGCTCCTCGGGATCGAGTCCGGTGATGTGATGAAGATGAGGAGTAACCAGGTCGAGCACGTTTAGGAATAAGGCTCCAGCCATCACGCCGATCACCACTAACCACCATAGACTGGTCTGTTCGAAGGCTGGCACTATCAGTCCCAGCGTGGAAGCCGCCAGCATGATTCCGGCACAATATCCCAACACAGCATCGTTCCATTTATGGGGCAATTCCTTGACGAAGAATCCCAGAATGGCACCAATAATGGTGGCACCGCAAAGTCCGGCAGCACTAATCAATACGTTTGTCATAATCCATAAAATATATCGAAGTTATCCAGTAAAGTATGTGAAGATTCAGACACATCATAGAAGAAAAAATGCATGGACAACCCTCACGGTCATCCATGCCCATCTATTTCGTATCTGATCTATTCTATTTTTTATAAAATGTGTATGTCATGGTGAAATTGGTTTTCTCCAATTTCGCATAATCGCACCTATTTCAACTTTTTATAACCGTAAGATGCGTTATTGCCCAACTGCTCTTCAATGCGGATAAGCTGGTTGTACTTAGCCATACGGTCGGTACGGCTCATAGAACCCGTCTTAATCTGACCAGAGTTAGTTGCTACGGCAATATCAGCAATTGTAGTATCCTCGGTTTCACCAGAACGATGGGAAGTAACGGTGGTGTAACCATGGCGATGAGCCATCTCGATAGCATCCAGTGTCTCGGTGAGAGAACCAATCTGGTTTACCTTGATGAGGATAGAGTTAGCAGCACCCATCTTGATACCCTTTTCCAGGAACTTCACGTTGGTAACAAAGAGGTCGTCACCTACCAACTGGCAACGGTCGCCGATGGCAGCAGTCAACTTCACCCAGTTGTCCCAATCGTTCTCATCCAAACCATCCTCAATAGAATCGATAGGATATTTGGTAATCAGTTCTTCCAGGAACTTGATCTGCTCGGCAGCAGTCAGTTTCTTGCCATTAGGATCCTTCTTCTTACCATCCTTCAACTGGCGGTAATCGTAGAACCACTCACCATTCTCCTGAACGGCAAACTCGCTGGCAGCACAGTCCATGGCAATCTTCACGTCCTTACCTGGCTCATAACCGGCATCCTTGATAGCCTGACAGATACTGTCGAGCGCATCCTCGATACCATCGAGTGCAGGAGCAAAACCGCCCTCATCACCTACGGCAGTAGAAAGTCCGCGGCTCTTCAGGAGCTTAGCCAAAGCATGGAACACCTCAGCACCCATACGGATGGCTTCCTTCTCGGAAGGAGCCCCCACAGGACGGATCATGAACTCCTGGAAGGCGATAGGCGCATCAGAGTGAGCACCACCATTGATGATGTTCATCATAGGAACAGGAAGGGTGTAAGTATTGCAACCGCCAATGTAGCGATACAATGGGATGTGGAGATACTCTGCAGCAGCATGAGCCACAGCCAGAGAAACACCGAGGATGGCATTGGCACCCAGATTAGACTTGGTCTTGGTACCGTCGAGTTCCAACATCTTATAATCGATGGCACGCTGCTCCAAGGCAGAAAAACCTACCAAAGCCGGAGCAATCACCTGATTCACATTCTCCACGGCCTTCAAGACGCCCTTGCCGCCATAGCGGTTCTTGTCACCATCACGAAGTTCCAAAGCCTCGTTCTCGCCAGTGGATGCACCAGAAGGAACCGATGCACGACCTACGACACCTGACTTCAAAGAAACTTCAACCTCTACTGTAGGATTGCCACGAGAATCCAAGATTTCTCTTGCATGAACATTTTCGATAATCATAATACTATATACTTTTAATTACATTAAACATTTTTTCCGAGTGCAAATTTAGATATTATCTGATAAACCACCAAATTTCGGGCATCATCAAAACTAGGTATTTGCCAAGAAATACCTACTTATAAGTATGCAGTAAATCACCATTTATCACTTCCCCATCACTTTCCCGATAATCTCCTCGAAATCTTTCTTCTGCATGGCACCCATCTGCATGGTGGGATTGCCCTTCAGCGGGATGAAGAGGAAGGTAGGAATGCTGCGGATGCCAAAGACGGAAGCCAACTCGGGTTCCTGATCGATATCCACCTTGTAGAAATCTATCTTGCCGGCATATTTCCCGGCAAGAGATTCTACCATGGGAGCCATCATCTTACAAGGTCCACACCAAGTGGTGTAGAAATCAATGATGGCAGGACGGGAGCCTGCAAACACCCACTCATCGGGATGAGACTCGTAATCCATGATTTTCTTCTTGAAGTCAGAAGCGGTGAGCACATTCACCTTTCCCAAAACGACAGTTTTCTCCTTTTGTGCCACCGGCGCCTTATTTGACGCCTTCTTCGTACAGCCCACAAAACAAATAGGAAGAGCTATAAAAAACAGCAAAAACGCCTGCTTGAAACTGGTATGAATATTCATCATAAGCAATTTATTGTTTAAGTCTATTATACTTTATTATTATACTCTATCTATTTTTCTTATGCAAAGATAATGCAAACGAGCGCAATGAAAACTTGTTTTCAAATTGCCGAGTGCAGCTTATCTTATGCAAAGATAAGCAAAAAAATGAAAGATTTCTCTCTTTTTAATCATTTTTATATTCTAATCCTAAACAGACAAGAAAGATATGTTAAATCTTCTTTACAAATCATACAACCAATTGCTTTTTTCCGTATCTTTAGACCATTAAAATAATGTCTAACCTTTTAAAACCGAATGTCATGAAAATAGGTATTCCAAAAGAAATCAAGAATAATGAGAACCGCGTGGGAATGACCCCTGCTGGAGTAGCTGAGTTCATTCTTCATGGTCATGAAGTAGTAGTACAACACACTGCTGGCGAAAACAGCGGTTTTGCTGATGAAGAGTATATAAAGGTTGGAGCAAAAATCCTTCCCGACATTCAGAGTGTTTACCGAGAAGCAGAAATGATAGTCAAGGTAAAGGAACCAATTGCTGAGGAATATCCCCTCATCCACAAAGACCAGCTGGTATTTACCTACTTCCATTTCGCCTGCGACAGAGCTCTTACCGACGCTATGATCAAGAGCGGTGCCGTATGTCTTGCCTATGAAACCGTGGAAACTGATGACCATCATCTGCCTCTGCTCATTCCGATGAGCGAAGTAGCTGGAAGAATGGCCACCATCAATGGCGCATACTACCTGCAGAAAAACAAGGGAGGAAAAGGCAAACTCATAAGCGGAGTGCCTGGAGTAAACCGTACCAAAGTTCTAATACTGGGCGGTGGAACCGTAGGAGAGGCTGCTGCAAGAATGGCTGCCGGACTGGGAGCTGACGTATGGATTACAGATATCAGTCTGCCTCGTCTTCGCCAACTGGAGATGGAACTACCTATCAATGTACATACACTCTACTCCAATGAGCACAATATTCGAAAGGCATTGCCTGATGTTGATCTTGTGGTGGGCAGCGTACTTGTTCCAGGTGATAAAGCCCCTCATCTTATCACGAAGGACATGTTGAAATTGATGGAACCTGGCACCGTACTTGTGGATGTAGCTATTGACCAAGGTGGTTGCTTCGAAACATCCCATCCTACCACCCATTCCGATCCTATCTACATAATAGATGGCATCGTACATTACGCCGTAGCCAACATTCCTGGAGCCGTACCTCATACTTCTACTACAGCTTTGACCAATGCCACGTTGAAGTACGCCATAGCTCTTGCCGACAAGGGATGGAAACAGGCTTGCAAAGACAACAAGGCTCTGTATCGGGGACTGAACATCGTAAATGGGAAGATTGTCTTCAAGGCAATAGCCGATGTTTTCGGATTGGAGTACGAAGAAATAGCTCTATAATCCCTCCACAACAGAAAAAATCATTTTCTGCTTGAATATTTAAAATAAAAGACTCATCGTTGGGGAAAAATTGATTCCCTGCGATGAGTCTTTATTTTAGATAATCCGCCAAAGCATTAATCCTTCAATGAATAAGTAACAGTAGTTACTACTCTTACCTTTTTAATATAAGGAGTATTGGAATCGCGGTTTTCAATAGAGAACTGTCCCTGATCCGCATTCATAATCTTGTCTATCTTGCTCTTACTGTTTTTAGCAAACTGCTCTGCGGTTTGCTCAGCATTTGCTATCGCCTCCTCCATCATCTTTGGTTTCATCTTGCGAAAAGCCACATATTCGTACTTTACAGGATTATCGTATCCTCCATCTACAACGGCGATACCTTTCTGGAGCAATTCTCCCTGCCGGGCAATAAGGCTCCTGATGAGTTTCACATTGTTGGAAGTGACTGTGATGATGGAAGTAATATTATAGCGATAAGGCTGACGATTATCTCCATAGCGCTCAGCATTAAGATCGATGACCACCGGAGCATTCACGCTGATTTCGCTCTCCTTCACTCCATTTGCGAGCAAGAACTGTCGGATGGTACTTGTCGTATGATTGATGGTCTGATAAAGATTAGGCAAATCATTACCTATTTCCTTCGAGAAGATAGGCCATGTCACCTTGTCGGCCTCCACCTCCTTTTCCGATAAGCCCTTTACCACAACCTTCCGATCCTTACCCGCCAAGCCTTCCAAACCTGACTTGATACAATATCCAAGTGCAATGATGCCTATAGCTAAAATTGCCGCTTGCTTGATGCCTGTACTGATATTCATAATCATTCCTCCATATTGTTTAGTTGTGAATCATTTCTTCATGTTGTTAGTTGCCAACAGTTCCGTCTTATTGTTAGTTTTTTCTGCGAATTTAATAAAAAAAACTATACGTTCGATAGAAAGGGATAATATTTAAGACAGATTAACGCAAGCCAGTTAACAATCATTAGTATTCAACTAATACTTCTGTTAATAATTAGTTAAATATCAGCATCTTACAAAAAAAATAACTCTAAAAAATTGAAAGTTAGAAAAAAAACAGTATCTTTGCATTAGTTTTCGCATATATTTGGGCAAATGGGGGTTGTCGTGAGATTGTACCCCATTTGTTTTTTTGTTTTTATAAGACTATATGTTAAAACGGCAAACAAAAAAATGAACATTTCATTTTAATTCCCTAAGGGAAACAACGGAGCGATTTGAAAGGAAATCAATTGAGGGATAGGAAAGAAATCAATTGAGGGATAGATAAGGAAACTATCAAGGATATCAATAAACTCCATTTATAAAACAGAATAAACAAAATGAAGATACTTCCAGAAGAGCAATATAAATATGTAAAGCTTTTACTTCCAGATGGAAGCAAAGCTGAAGGGCATGAAGTTTTGCTGCACGCCTGTTGCGCCCCATGTTCATCTGCCATTGTAGAATGTATGTTGCGCAATGGTATGAAACCAACTGTCTTTTTTTCTAATAGCAATATCTACCCATTTCAAGAATATGAAACCCGCAAGCAGGAAATCATCCGTTTTCTTGCCCGACAGGGAGTTCCGTACATTGAAGACGAATATGACCATGACGAATGGAGAAAAGCCGTCACTGGGCTTGAAAATGAACCAGAACGCGGTTCAAGATGCTCCGTATGCTTTCAATTTCGCCTAAAAAGAGCAGCTGCCTACGCTCAAACGCACGGAATACATCTACTGACAACAACTCTGGCTTCATCGCGCTGGAAGAATATCAGACAGATAGATATGGCTGGACATATTGCCGTAGAAGACTGCCCTGATGTGGAATGGTGGGAACAAAACTGGCGAAAAGGAGGACTTCAGATGAGACGCAATGAACTCCTCCATATCTACGATTTCTATAACCAGCTTTATTGCGGTTGCGAATTCAGTCTTGCTTCCTCCAGCGCAATGAACAAAGAAACGGATCATCGAGAGAAAGAATAAAAAAGGAGAAAGGGAGGAAAGAAGCGAAGGAAAGGAAAAACATAACTATAATAAAAATGCCCGGTTTTAGAAACTGGGCATTTTTATTATAGTTATGTTTTCAAGATTTTTTTTAGTAAAGTTCTTCTGCACAAAAAATCATGTTCAACTTGTTTCACAAGAAGCCTATTCTTGAGAGAAAAGACCTTTTTTGAGTTTCTTCTTGAGAAAACGATTTCTTAAGAGAAATTCCGGCTAATTAAGACAAGCCGGTAATTTCACCATTAACAACATCAATACGTTCAGCCTGAGGACTCTTTGGCAAACCAGGCATACGCATGATAGGACCTGCAATGACAACGATCATCTCAGCACCCATATTAACTGTAATATCGCGTACATGCAATTCAAAGCCATCTGTAGGACCATAGGCCTTCGCATCAGTAGAGAAGCTATACTGTGTCTTAGCGATACAAACAGGGAATTTCTCTGCACCCAACTTCTTGATTTCATCTATCATAGTCTTGGCAGAATCACTCAAGGTTACACTACCTGCTCCATAAAGATTGAAAGCAACAGACTCGATTTTCTTCTCCACAGATTCATCATCACCATAAGCCAGATAAAGAGGCGAAGAAGGACGCTCATCAATAGTCTTCACTACCAATTCCGCCAATTCCACAGCTCCCTTTCCACCTTCAGCAAAGGCACTGTTGACGGCAAAACCGCAACCCATTTCTTCACAATGCTTACGAAGCACCTCAATCTCCTCGTCTGTATCAGTAGCAAACTTATTGAAGGCAATGACAACTGTCTGACCGAAACTCTGCAAGTTTCTGACATGCTTATCAAGATTCCAATAACCATTCTCCATACCAGCGATATTTGGTTCCTTGATATCTTCCAGAGCCACTCCACCATGCATCTTCAGCGCCTGAAGAGTAACAACCAGCACAGTCAGGTCTGGCTGCAATCCAGTTTTACGGCATTTGATATCATAGAACTTCTCTGCACCCAGATCAGCACCGAATCCAGCCTCAGTAATAGCATAGTCGCCGTATTCAAGAGCAGCGGCTGTAGCCATTACAGAATTACATCCGTGGGCAATATTGGCAAAAGGACCACAGTGTACGAAAGCAGGCGTTCCCTCAGTAGTCTGTACGAGATTTGGCTTCAACGCATCCAGCAACAATGCCACGATACTACCACCTACTCCCATATCTTTCACTGTGAAAGGCTTGTCGTCCTCAGTAATACCAAGCAGGATATTGTCGATGCGGCGGCGGAGATCATCGATACTTGTGGCAAAACACATGATGGCCATAATCTCAGAAGCAGGAGTAATATCAAAGCCTGTTTCAGTCTCAATGCCATTCTTATCGCCAAGACCGGTGATGATGCGGCGCAAACCACGATCATTTACATCCATCACGCGGCGCCAGAGAATCTTCTTGAGCTTGAATCCTTCAGCCTCGTGCTGATAACGGTAGTTGTCGAGAAGGGCAGCAATCATATTGTTGGCTTCAGTAATAGCATGGAAATCGCCTGTAAAATGGAGATTGATTTTATCCATAGGAAGCACCTGAGCATAGCCACCGCCAGCAGCTCCACCCTTCATACCAAAACAAGGACCCAGCGAAGGTTCTCTGAGAGCCACCACAGCATTCTTGCCAATCTTCTGCATACCAAGTGCCAGACCCACGCTCACCGTAGTCTTACCATTGCCTGCCTTGGTTGGACTGATAGCAGTAACAAGGATAAGATGATGACCGGCAAACTTCTCTTTGTCAATAGCCCCGGTAGTCACCTTAGCAATATATCTACCATAATTTTCGATTTGGTCCTCATGAAGACCCAGTTCTGCTGCCACGTCGTTGATAGGACGCAACTTTACTGATTTTGCAATTTCAATATCCGATAACATTATCTTTATAAAAAGTTATATTATATGTTAGAAAGTTCTGATTGCCTGATGGCACGAGTTTAGCCAACATTCGATTACTTGATGGCGCCAATGATTTCATGTACCGAAGTACAACCATGCTGGTCGAGCCAGTCATTGATTCCGTCTTTCACCTTCTTGGTCACAGCTGGGTCAACGAAGTTAGCCGTACCGATTTCGATGGCAGTAGCTCCACACATCAGGAATTCGATAGCATCCTTGGCAGTAGAGATTCCTCCCAGTCCCACTACAGGAATTTTCACAGCATGAGCCACATCATAAACCATACGCAGAGCCACAGGCTTGACACATGGTCCGCTCAGTCCACCCGTACGGATGCTCAACAGTGGCTGTCGCTTTTCAATATCTACCGCCATTCCCATCAATGTATTGATGAGAGAAACAGAATCTGCACCCTCAGCCTCACAAGCTCTTGCGATATCAGCAATATTGGTAACATTAGGCGAGAGCTTTACGATGAGGGTCTTGTGATAAACCTGGCGCACAGCCTTCACCACGCTGGAAGCCCCCTCGCAAGTCACTCCGAAAGCCATTCCCCCATCCTTCACATTAGGACAAGAGATGTTGAGTTCAATAGCAGGAATCTTATCCAGTTCATTGATACGAGCAGCACAGGCAGCATAACTCTCAGGAGAATGCCCCGAAACATTGACAATCATATTTGTGTCAATGTCCTTAATCTGCGGATAGATGTTTTTGCAGAAATAATCCACACCTTTGTTCTGCAGTCCCACACAATTGAGCATGCCCTGTGGAGTTTCAGCCATACGAGGATAATCATTACCCTCACGCGATTCCAAAGTAGTACCTTTCACGATAATACCACCGATTTCTTCCAATGGTACGAAATCGGCAAATTCCAGACCATATCCGAATGTGCCGGAAGCTGTCATTACCGGGTTCTTCAACTTCAGATTATGTATATTTACATTTAATGATGCCATAACAATAATAATATATTACATTTGCGTTCTGATTTTCTTCAAACGCTCGGTTGATTTAATTTACAAATTCCAAAGAAGTTTCTTAGTATTGAAAACCGGTCCTTCCTTGCAGACGCAAAGATTTCCCTTGGTAGTTTTCTCCACACAGCAGAGACAAGCGCCCAGACCGCAGGCCATCATGTTCTCCAGTGAAACCTCGCACTCCACGTTGGCCTTCTGCGCATACTTAGCCACGCTCACCATCATCGGCTTAGGACCACAGGAAGAAATCATATCGAAGCTCTCATGCTGCAAAACAGAATGGTTGGTTACAAATCCCTGTTCGCCAGCACTGCCATCCTCGGTAGTAATACATACTCTTCCGATTTTAGCAAATTCATCAAGTTCGAGCAGATCCGTTGCCTTTCTTGCACCGAGGAGGAAGATAGGTTCAGCCCCCATATCCTTGATGCATTTTCCGAAATAGAGCAAAGGAGCCACACCAACACCACCACCCACAAGAAGGAATTTCTGTCCGGCTTCTGCAGGCATGGAAAATCCATTGCCCAATGGAAGCACACAGTTGAGATAATCGCCAGCCTGGAGATTACCCAACTGACGAGTACCATTACCAATCATGGCTACGAGCAACCAAAGTTCATTTCTGTCACGATCTACAAAATTGATGGAGATAGGTCGGCGCAACATAGTATTAGGTTCATGCTCCACCTTGACTTCTACAAATTGTCCAGGACACATTTCAGGAAGTGGCTTATCATCGGTAAGCTTAATCAAAACATGCTTGTCACTCAATGATTCCACTGAAACTACTTTAAGATCTATAATGTACTTTTTCATCACTACGATTTAATATGTTTCTTGTTCGACTACTTTTGGCTGCATTCAGCCTATATGATTTACTTACTGCCCAGCATGATTTTCCATCGTCCCGGATGGGGTTACCGGGCAAAAATCAGAAGCATGATGCAAAGGTAATGCAATTTTTCGACAATACAAAAGAAAATACACATATTTTATTTTTATAGAGGAAAAAGATGCAGAATCACACCCTGAGGAATGATTCTGCATCTTTTTTAAAAGAACGAAATATTCAATTCTGAAGAATGATGAAGGACATCATGAATGCCTCTTCACGGAAATACAAGCCATCGTCAAGACGTCATTCTGACCATCATATGATATTTCATTCAGCCCCCATCAGGGTGCAATTCTGACAATGATTCAAACGTCATTTCTGATCTTAGCCAGATTTTAATCATACCATTGTCGGCGTCTATACAACCGATATAGAGACTATGATTTCGACATTATTTTGCCTTCAATGCAAAACGATATTGCGACTACTTTTTGGGAACAAATGTCTCCCAGGTCTGATCATCATAGAAAATACGAATTTCGGTAATTTTTCGCTGAGGCTTGTCAATATATTTCACGTTCTCGTGAGGCTGATTTTTTGGTGTACGATTTACACCGGGCATATTAGGCTGATCAAAAAGCGAGCCTTGATGCATCTGTGAAGAGGCTGCTGAAGACTCATTGGAAGATGAAGCACGAGAAGAAGCTTCAGCGGCAGACAGAGATGCATCGTCATCAAAGTCAAAAGCCAGTCCACCGATGGCAGGAGAAGAATCTGGCGAACTTGAAGATGGAGTAGAGGAAGCATCATTCTGATTCTCATTTTCTATATACATAGGAGGAGTTCCATAGAGCAACCATTCGAGTCTTACCTGAGGAAACTTTTTGTGAATGGCGTCTATGTGATTGAGCGTCGGTTTTGTACGATCATTAAAAATACTGCTCAGCGAAGCCTCACCAATTCCCGTAAGCTGCGAGAAACTTTTCTGGGTGAGATGCTGATCTTCCATGATAAGTCTGATTCTATCTTTCATATCTTTAACTTGTAGAAATTTACATTTATTAAGTTTTCTAAAGACCCACCAGAAGCCCCCTAAAAGCCATCTGTGGAATATGCAATTTCGGAACAATGGGTCTCATAGGGCTAAAAAAGCCCTCTTTTCTTAGACTTTACAAAGATAAAACTTTTTTTTGGAATAAAAGAAAAATCTAAAGATTATTTGCATTTTTAAACTTTAGATTTCAACATTTATATTTATAAAAGTAATCTATAAAAGTCGGTTTTATGGTTTATATTTATAAATCTACATTTATAATTCTATCTATTTTACAAAGAATTAGTTTAATAAATCTATATAATCTACTGGGTTATCCATGTTTAGAACCTAATAATATCGTAGTTTTATGCGATTTATGCAAAGTTTAAGATTCATGCAATGAATTTCACCCTTTTTATTTCTAACTAAAAAAGTTAAAACACTGGTTTTCAGTTACTTACAAACGCAATAATATCTACGCATATTTATACATTTTAGAATATTAAACACTCTATTTATATTTATATTTATAAATATGAATAAATAAAAATCATATTAAGTTTTCAAGATTTATGATTTTAAATTTTAAATTCCATTTCGGTTTACATATTTAAATAGCTAAACTTTTAAATCATAAACCTTACTAAATGTTAACGCTAAATTTTAGAAAATCTAAAATGCTCTATTTTTCTGTTTTTCTCGTTCTCGCAGACGAGTCCGAATCTACTCTTAAATTCGAGAGTTTTGAACCATCTAAAATTAAGAAAAGACACGTAACATACTGATTTACTGCTATTTATACAAGAAATGTCCCTTCAAGATAAAGCAAGAATCTAGCTCAGAAAAGTGCAAAAATAAGTAAAATATAGGCAAAAATCCTCCTTTGAAACCATTTTCAAGCCTATAAAATCCCCATAAACAGACTAAAACTTCCCAAATTTACATTTTTCAAGCCCTCTCTCTCGACAATTGGGAAAGAGACAGCCTCAATGGTCTTGAGATAAACAAGTAAAAAACCCCTCATCCCACCCTACCAAATCTGGGTGAAAAAAACAAAAAAGAGGTGATTCCTTATCGGATCACCTCTTCAATATGCTGTCAGAAAACGAGGAAAAAACAATCCCCCACCCTTCATAAACTGAAAACTCAGCTCAGAAAACATGGTTCAGGAGCAGGCTCATTTCTCAGCAAAACCTCCTCAAAAATGAAGAATTTGAAAGCTTCCACATCATTAGTGAAGAATGAAGAAAATCAATTCTTTCATGAGTTCACCAGCCGAAGTATTCGGATTGCTGATACCTTTGCTCTTTGCATCCACCTCTCTAAATTTATCGATAATCTGCATTACCTTCACTCCATTATAGTTTCTCATTCCTGTGATATAATCACGCACAGCCCAAGTTGACTTCAAATCCAGGAATAATGAAAGCGCTTTTTCATCCTGTTTATTGGGTACATAATAAGCCAGCATCAGATTTTGGAAATAAGAAAAGAGCATCGGGAGTAAAGCAAAGAGCGAACCACTCTTCGGATTGCTGTCAAAATAGTTGATAATTTGATTTGCTTTGAAAACATCACGGTTTACAATCGCATTTCTCAATTCGAAGGCATTAAAATCCTTGCTCACACCAATCACCTTTTCCACCTGTTCCGGAGTCACTCTCCTATCATTCTCAGGAAGAGAAATCAGAAGCTTGTCGAGTTCAGAAGTCAGTCGATGCAAATCAGCACCGATGTGATCAGCCACCATCTGGGTGGCCTTCGGTTCGATGGTTGCCTTCTGCTGTTTCATATAAGTTTCTATAAAACCAGGCAATTGATAGTCTTTGAGTTTTTTTCCTTCAAAGACCACACCAATCTGTTCGGCGCGCGGAACCAACTTTTTTCTTCGATCAATACTTCCGTTTTTGTAGCTCATCACAAAGATGGTTGATTTTACAGGATTTTCGAAGTACTTCTCGATTGCATCAAAATTCTTCAAATTTTGAGCTTCTTTCAAAATCACCACCCGATGCTCAGCCATCATAGGATACCCTTTGCACTGATCAACAACTTGCGAAGCTGTCGTGTCCGCTCCAAAAAGAATCACTTGATTGAAGTCTTTTTCTTCCGGCTGAAGCACATTTTCTGTGATATAATCACACAGTTTATCTATATAAAAAGACTCATCTCCCATCAGGATATAGACGGGAAAATAGATTTGAGCCTTAAGATCTTTCATGATCGACTCGTAACTATTTGCTTGTTTTTTTTCTGCCATTCCGATATTTTTTGTATCTTTGCAATGCCTTTTTCGCAGATTGCGGAGCAAAGCATAAGCTATTATTAATTGCATACAAAGGTACAAAATAATTTTGAAACTATATATAATAAGGTATAGGAAATCTTTCCTTTATATATAATAAGGTATATATATAATAAGGTATAGGAATTCTTTTCTATATATATAATAAGGTATAAGGAGCATTTCCTCAAAAAGAAAGATAGACATGACAAGATTGAATCTTCCCCCATTTGAAATCAAGTTGCGCGGCACCAAAGCGCAACCTCAGATATTCGATATTCTGAGAAAAAAATATATTGCGCTCACTCCAGAAGAATGGGTGCGGCAGCATTTCGTCCACTTTCTGGTAGAACACAAGGGCTATCCTGCAGCACTCATGGCAAATGAAATCCAACTGAAAGTGGGTGAAAAAACACTTCGGGCAGACAGTGTACTCTACTCCAGAGACCTGAAACCAAGAATGATTATAGAATACAAAGCTCCTCATATTCCCATCACACAAAAAGTATTCGACCAGATTTCCATATATAATATGCTCCTCCATGTTGATTACTTAGTGGTAAGTAATGGGCTGCAACACTATATTTGCAAAATGGATTATAACGATAAAAAATATTTATTCTTAGAGGATATTCCGGATTACGAAGAATTATTGACAGAATAAAAAGAGAGAAGGGAGAAAAAATCCCAGAACTTTATAGAAAATCGTTCCGTAATCCTCCCCTTTTAACCCCTTCATTTTTTGAGAATTTCCGGGCAACTGGCCAGCTGATTTGAAATTCGAGAAATATGAGCGGGTTATTTTTTTATAAAAAGTTCGATTTATTTTTGTACTCTCCACAAATTACATTATCTTTGCAGAGTTTATTTGGATTAAAACATTATCTCAGACTAAAGGGATTAAAATATCATCTCAGACTAAAGGGTTTGAAATATGATCTCAGCCTAACGAGATTGAAACGTAATCTTTATTAATATGGTAAATCAAAACATGAAAATAGCTGTGGCAGGAACGGGCTATGTTGGACTTAGCCTTGCCACTTTGCTCAGCCAGCACCATCAGGTAACAGCCGTGGATGTGGTGGCTGAGAAAGTTGAACTTATCAACAACCGAAAGTCGCCAATTCAAGACGAATATATAGAAAGGTATTTGGCAGAAAAACCACTCCAGCTAAAGGCCACGACCAATGCAGCAGAAGCCTATAAAGACGCAGACTTCGTCATCATTGCAACTCCAACAAATTACGACCCTGTAAAAAATTACTTCGACACGACCCATGTTGAGGAAGTCATCGAACTGGTGATGCAGGTGAATCCAAACGCCATCATGGTGATCAAGAGCACGATTCCTGTGGGCTATACGGAGAATGTCAGACAGAAATACGGCTGTGACAATATCATTTTTGCACCGGAATTTCTCCGTGAGAGCAAGGCTCTCTACGACAATCTCTACCCCAGCAGAATCATCGTAGGCCGTCCGGAAAGCGATGAGCGCCTCAACAAGGCTGCCCATATTTTTGCAGAACTGTTGCAGGAAGGAGCCATCAAGGAGAATATTGACACCCTGTTTATGGGACTGACCGAGGCTGAGGCCGTGAAGCTCTTTGCCAACACCTACCTCGCCTTGCGTGTAAGCTATTTCAACGAACTGGACACTTATGCAGAAATGAAAGGACTCGACTCCAAAGCCATTATCGATGGTGTAGGACTCGATCCACGCATCGGAACTTTCTATAATAATCCTTCGTTCGGATACGGAGGTTATTGCCTCCCGAAAGACACCAAGCAGTTGCTCGCCAACTATGCTGACGTTCCTGAGAACCTGATTCAGGCCATCGTGGAAAGTAACAGAACCCGAAAGGATTTCATTGCCGACCGTGTGCTCAATAAGGCTGGTTATTATGACTATGCCTACCAAAATAATTATTGCGCAGAGGAAGAGAAAGCCTGTACCATCGGAGTCTATCGCCTGACGATGAAGAGCAATAGCGACAATTTCCGCCAGAGCAGCATTCAGGGTGTGATGAAACGCATCAAGGCAAAGGGCGCACAGGTCATCATCTACGAACCTACGCTGAAGGACGGATCCACATTCTTTGGCAGTTTGGTGGTCAATGATCTCGAAAAGTTTAAGAAGTTGAGCCAGGCCATCATTGCCAACCGCTACGACAAATGCCTGGACGATGTAGAGGACAAAGTTTACACTCGAGACATTTTCAGAAGAGATTAAAATCCTTTGAAAAACTCAAGGGAAAAAACTCCTGAAAGCAGGAAATCACCTTTGAAAGTCTCAAGAAAAAAAACTCCTGAAAAAACAGGGAATCGCCTTTGAAAGTCTCAAGGAAAAAACTCCTGAAAAGCAGGAAATCGCCTTAAAAAAGACTCAAGGAAGAACCTCCTGAAAAGCAGGAAATCGCCTTTAAAAAGACTCAAGGAAGAACCTCCTGAAAAGCAGGAAATTGCCTTTAAAAAGACTCAAGGAAGAAACTCTTGAAAGCAGGAAATCACCTTTGAAAGTCTCAAAGGGGAAAAACTCCTGAAAGCAGGGAATCTTCTAAAAATAACGAAAGATAAAATAATAAAGAAATAACAAATAATAAACTAAATAAGAAAAATGGCAAAATTAGTAATTAATTCCTATGAGGAATTTGCATCTCACCTCGGACAGAAGTTGGGTGAGTCAGAATGGTTGCAGGTAGATCAGGATCGTATCAACAAGTTTGCAGACGCTACACTCGATCCACAGTGGATTCACGTTGACGTAGAGCGTGCCAAGGTAGAGAGCCCTTACCACAGCACAATCGCTCACGGTTATCTTACCCTGTCATTGCTCCCTTACATGTGGCAGCAGATTATCGAAGTGAACAACCTGAAAATGATGGTAAACTACGGTATGGACGAGATGCGTTTCGGTCAGCCAGTCATCACCGGTTCCCGTGTTCGCCTTGTAGCTACCTTGCATGAGATTGCCAATCTCCGTGGCATTTGCAAGACCAGCATCAAGTTTGACATCGAGATAGAAGGCCAGCGCAAGCCAGCACTTTCTGGCATTGCAACCTTCCTCTACTACTTCCAGTAATCACTCCCCAAAGAGAAGAATATGGCAGCAGGAAAATGGATTGGCGGCTTTCTCGGTTTCATGACAGGCGGTCCGCTCGGAGCACTTGCAGGCTTTGCCCTTGGCGCCCTTTTCGACAAGGGTCTTGACAGTGTAAACGAGGACAGCAGCAACCAGCAGGCATACGCCCACTCCAACAGGAGCTATGAGGGTCAGCGCAACAGTTTTATGTTTTCGCTGCTCGTACTTGCCTCCTACATCATCAAGGCCGACGGCAGGGTGATGCATTCAGAAATGGAGTTGGTGCGCCGGTTTCTGAGACAGAATTTCGGAGAACAGGCGAAACAGCAGGGTGAAGAAATCCTGCTCAAGCTTTTCGAGCAGCAGAAGCGTCTGGGCATGGCTGAATATCGTACGGTGATACAAGACAGTTGTCATCAGATACGTGCCAACATGGCTTACGAGCAGCGTCTTCAGTTGCTCAATTTCCTGGTCATGATAGCGCAGGCCGATGCTGTAGTAAGTCCAGAAGAGATTGCAGCCCTCAAGGAAGTGGCCATTCACATGGGACTCTCCGTAGAAGATGTCATTCAGATGCTCAATCTACGCAGCGGTTCCTCAGCCACCAGCAGTCTCGACGATGCTTACAAGGTGTTAGGAATTGCCCCTTCAGCCACTAATGATGAAGTGAAAGCCGCCTATCGCAAAATGGCGCTCAAACATCATCCAGACAAGGTTGCTGCCCTGGGCGAAGACGTGCGCAAAGCTGCCGAGAAGAAATTCCAGGAAATCAATGATGCTAAGGAGAAAATCTTCAAAGCAAGGGGATTATAATGAATTACATTCTTCATTGAATTACACAGAGGAGGCTGACTAAAATCTGTTACTTCTGGGTTATTCGATGAAGAATAAAATATCGGATAAACACAAAAAGCTCGCCAGATTATTCTGACGAGCTTTTTATTTATCTTTTCCGCAGTTTTTTCCGAAGGATTTAATCTGTATATTCCAAAGAATATAATCAGTCATTCCGAAGGATCTATTCTGCAGAGTTTTTCAGCCGGGATTTATTCTGCATCCTCAGACTTCTTCTTGCGAATAGTGCGCTTGCGCTTTGGTTTCTCCTCTGCTACAGGATTGTCGATTTTAACACCAGCCAATTCTGGGTCGATGAGGATACGGCCGCAGTACTCACAAGGAATAATCTTCTTATGCATCTTGATGTCCAACTGGCGCTGAGGTGGAATCTTGTTGAAGCAACCGCCACAGGCATCGCGCTGTACATATACAATACCCAAACCGTTGCGGGCACCCTTGCGGATACGCTTGAAGCTGGCAAGCAGACGTGGCTCGATCTTCTTCTCCAGTTCAGCAGCTTTTTCCTTCAGGTTCTCCTCTTCCTCACGAGTTTCCTCCATGATTCCGTCGAGCTCAGCACGCTTCTCAACCAAACCTCTTTCGCGGTCCTGCTTCTGTGCCAAAGCATGATCCAGGTCAGCCTGCTTTTCGCGGATTTTCTGTTCACCCTCACGGATCTTCTTGTTGCAAAGCTGGATTTCCAACTCCTGGAACTCGATTTCCTTGCTCAAAGTATCATACTCACGGTTGTTGCTAACAGTTTCCAACTGAGCCTGATAGCGCTCTACACTTGCCTGAGCGTCCATGATCTCAGCATGCTTCTGAGACAAAGCTCTGTCAAACTGGTGGATTTCGCGATCAATGTTCTCGATACGAGTTGCAAGACCGGCGATTTCATCTTCCAAGTCCTGAACTTCCAGAGGAAGCTCACCACGCAACGCACGTTTCTCATCGATAGAAGACAAGGTGGTCTGAAGCTGATAGAGAGTCTTCAACTTCTCTTCCACTGTCAAATCTGTAGGATCTTTCTTTGCCATATTATTAATATTTAAAAAATTATTTTTATTCTTCTTTATTTTCTTACAAAATTTCCCTTCTGCCCTCAAAAGGACAAAGAGGAAGGGAAAACTATCCCCCAATTAGAACCCCCTGAAAGAGGAAGGGAAAATCCCCCAATTAGAACCCCTGAAAAGAGGAAGAGAAAATCCCCCAATTAGAACCCACGAAAAATTTCTCATTTCTCATTTCTAATTTTATCCCCCCTTACAGGTAAATGATCGGATTGGTATTGACTTCCGAGATTTCACACTTCACTCCAGGGCATTTTTCCGTGATAATGCTGCGGAAGATTTCGCTCGTAAACTGTTCGCTCTGATAGTGACCGATGACGCAGATTTGGATTTCCTGCTCATGGCCGAAGAACTCATGATAGTGCATTTCGCCCGTAATGAAAGCATCAACACCAGCCGCGATGGCAGCATCCAGCAGGAAAGAACCCGCCCCGCCACAAAGCGCCACCTTTCTGATAGGCCTGCGCAGCAACTGGTTGCACTGCACACATTCCGCCTGAAAACGCTCTCTGAGCATCAGCACCAGGTCGTCGGCAGCTATTCCGTCTGCATGCAACGTATCAGCCTCGTCAGTTATTTCGCCTATCACTCCTTCTCCGCCTTTCACACCGTCAATCTCCTTCTCGCCTCCGAAGAAACGCAGGTTGCGAAGTCCGAGTTTCTCTGCTATTTTGAAGTTGACACCACCCTTCGCCGCATCCATATTCGTATGCATGGATACGATGGTAATATCGTTCTTGATAGCCTTCCTCACGGTGCGCTGCACATAGTTTTCGTCTGAAATTCTCGCCAGTTTGCGGAAGATCAGCGGATGATGGCTCACGATGAGGTTACAGCCCTTTCGGATGGCCTCATCTACGACGGCCTCAGTCACGTCAAGACACAACAATGCCCCTGACACTTCTACCGCCTCTGTTAATCCAACTTGCAGGCCGGCATTATCGTATCCTTCCTGCAAGGGCAGAGGCGCGTAATGTTCAAGGGCATCAACTACCTGATATATTTTCACGCTCTTAAAATATTTTATTTTCATGCACTTTCATCGTCTTTTCATGTCCTATCAGACATCCCAATTAGAGTGCAAAACTATGCTTTAGAGTGCAAAGTTACGCATTTATTCGCAAAAATATCACGAACACTCCTTTTGTTTAATATAATTTAATACTTTCCGATAAAATTATCCGAATACTCTTCGCCCAATTCACATTTTTTCCTTATTTTTGCAACCAAATTGTTTTTAAAAAATCAGAACGCTTATGTATCACCCAACTTTACCTTTCGAATTCGTACTTCCTGCCGAATGGGAACGTCAGAGCGGCATTATGCTCACTTGGCCTCACGCTGAAACAGACTGGAAACCCTATCTGCGACAGATAACAGATACTTATCTGGAACTGGCTGATATCATTACCCGATATGAACACCTCCTCGTGGCTACTCCTATCTTGGAGAGCACCAGGTCGATGCTTGCCAAAAGACTGTCGGCCGACCAAATGAACCGTGTCCACCTCTTTGAAATCGACAGCAATGATACATGGGCACGAGATCATGGTCCAATCACTCTGGTGTGCAAGTCGCAGAACTCAGGCTACATGATGCCTTTCACCCTCCTCGACTTCAAGTTTAATGGATGGGGAGAAAAGTTCCGTTGGGAGAAAGACAATGCCATCACGCAAAACCTGTATTATCAGGGAGCTTTCCAGAACTGTGCGGTCAACAACCATCAGGGATTTGTGCTCGAAGGCGGCAGTATCGAGAGCGACGGCAAGGGCACCATCTTCACCACCTCCCAGTGCCTTCTGGCGCCTCATCGCAACCAGCCGTTCAATCGTGAGCAGTTGGAAAAGCTCCTGAAGAATTTCTTCCAGGCGCAGCACATCGTCTGGCTCGACCATGGCAATCTGATCGGCGATGACACCGACGGTCATATAGACACCATCGTGAGAGTGGCTCCCCACGACACCTTATTATATGTAGGGTGCGATGACCCAGAGGATGAACAGTATGAGGATTTCCAGGCACTCGAAGCCCAACTCAAGAAGCTCTTCACCTTCGAAGGCTATCCTTACCGACTGCTGAAATTGCCAATGCCGGACGCAATCTATGATGATGGCGATAGACTGCCAGCTACCTACGCCAATTTCCTCATCCTGAATGGAGCCGTGATTTACCCTACCTACAACCAGCCTGAGAAAGACGAGGAAGCTAAAAAGCAGATTCAGCTCGCCTTCCCAGACAGAGAAATCATCGGTGTAGATTCGCTCACCATCGTCCGCCAGCATGGAAGCATCCATTGCCTCACCATGCAGTTGCCGGAAGGAGTTATCAGAATGCAGGAACCTGCCCAGTTCTAAATTGGTTTTACGAAGGATTTCATCAATTGAGATTGATTTTGTTTAAGACCAAGAAATTTAGCTGGATTATAGGCTTTTAGAAAGAGGAAAATCCTGGAAGGGAGAAGAAAGGATTTTCGAAAGAAAAAGAGAAGAAAGAATTTTCAGAAAAATCTCGAAAGAAGAAAAAGAAGAAAGGATTTTCGGAAGAAAAAAAGAAAAGAATAAGAAAAAAATGAAACTCGGATTTTTACAGTTACATATTACGGCAGATATTGCCGACAACAAGAGCCGCCTGGCAGAAGGCATTATTGACCTTGCCCACCGCGGCGCAGAACTCATCGTATTACAGGAATTGCACAATACACTTTATTTCTGTCAGGTAGAAGATGTGGATAATTTCGACCTGGCTGAAACGATTCCTGGCCCCTCCACCGATTTCTACGGCAAATTGGCCAAAGACCTCGGCGTAGTCATCGTCACCTCCCTTTTCGAGCGACGTGCACCAGGACTTTACCACAATACGGCAGTAGTGATTGAGAAGGATGGAACCATCGCCGGCAAATATCGCAAGATGCACATTCCAGACGACCCAGCCTACTATGAGAAGTTCTACTTCACCCCTGGCGACCTCGGTTTCCAGCCTATCCAGACTTCCGTGGGCAAGCTCGGCGTGCTCGTCTGCTGGGACCAATGGTATCCAGAAGCAGCGCGACTGATGGCCCTCCAGGGAGCAGAAATCCTCATCTATCCTACTGCCATCGGCTACGCCAAGTATGATACGGAGGATGAACAGCAGCGCCAGCGTGAAGCATGGACCACTGTGATGAGAGGTCATGCAGTTGCCAACGGCTTGCCTGTAGTAGCCGTCAATCGTGTTGGTTATGAACCAGATCCAAGCGAGCAGACAGGCGGAATCCAGTTCTGGGGCAGCAGTTTCATTGCCGGTCCTCAGGGCGAGCTTCTTTACCGTGCCAGCGACAATGAAGAAGAAAGCATCGTGGCAGAAATCGACATCAAGCACAGTGAGGATGTGCGCCGCTGGTGGCCATTCCTCCGCGACCGTCGCATCGAGAACTACGGAGATATCACCAGGCGATTCATTGATTAAACCGTTTTTTGCCGGAAATTCCGATAGAATATCGGGATTCCGGCATACATATATATATATATAAGGTATAGTTTTTCAGGATAAATGGAGAATTTGGAAGTGATGGTGGTACTTTTCATCATCGTAATTTTAGGTTACGTCGCCTGCAAGTTAGGATATATGGGCGACAAGTTTGACAAGAAGTTATCCAGCATGGTGGTAGATATCACCTGCCCTCTGCTGGTGCTCTCGTCTGTAATGGGCGATGAGCTGCCCGACCGCACGCTCATCCTCCCGCTTTTGGGCGTAGGTTTCCTTACCTACATCCTTTTGCTTGTATTCGGTTTCGGGGTGCCCCGTCTCATCACACGCAATCATGATGATCAGGGCATGATTGGCTTTGCCCTGATGTTTGCCAACGTAGGATTCATCGGCTACCCTATCGTGTCGAGCATTTTCGGCCCGAAGGCCATTTTTTATGCAGCCCTGCTCAACATGCCGAACACATTCTTTATCTTTACAGCAGGCGTCATGCTCATCAAGGGCGAGTACAGCATTAAGCAGTTCAATCCTAAGGTACTGTTTTCTCCGGCCCTTCTTGCTGCCTTCGTGGCTGCTCTCCTGGTAGCCTTCGGGGTTCATACTCCTGATATCATTGCACGTCCAGTAACGATGGTGGGCAATGTTACGGTTCCGGCGGCTCTGATGATTATCGGTTCCTCGATGGCCAAATTGCCGTTGAAGGAGATTATCGGCAGTCCGAAGGTATATCTTTCCTCGCTTCTGCGTCTTGTGGCAGTACCTCTGAGCATCTATTTTCTGTTCAAAGTATGTGGAGTAAGCGATCAGGTCAACAACATCAATACGGTGGTCATTGCGATGCCTGTAGCGAGTTTCGGCACGATGTTCTGTCTGAAATACGGCCGCAATCCATCTCTCATCACCGAAATGACGTTCATCACCACGGTGGGCAGTATCATCACCATCCCGCTCATCACTCTCCTCTTTTCGAAATAAAAGAATCCCCTGATGTAACAGAAAGCATCAGGGGATTTTTATTTACGCAATGACACCTTATTTTACACATTAAACGAAAAAACTCCTTCATTTTTTCGTTATTCCCCGATTTTTGCTTTATCTTTGCAACTATAATCCTTTACCAATCATATAAACAGAAATGAAGATTAACAACATAACGAAAAAAAGCCTGCTCCTCATCTCACTGGCGATGGTCAGCACTACTTACCAGACACAAGCTGCACCGATTGAACATATCGGCGACAGATACATCATGCATCTACAGGAAATGGAACTCACCGGCGAAGAATCACTCCTCGACGTACTTATGATGTGCCCGGAAGTCATCTCGCTCGACGGCAACAACATCATCGGCGGAGATCCCTTCGCCAACCTCTACGGCAAGTTCGTCATCCGTATTGACAACCAGGAATACGGACTCGATTACGCCACCTTCCTCCACCATTTCAAGGCTCGGGAGATAGAAACCATCAAGGTGTGCCAGAACGCTGAAGTGATGAAGGGATGCAGCAGTCTGAAGAAAGTCATCGACATCACGCTACGCAAGAAAGAGAACGGAACCACCGGCAGATGGGGACTCTTCGGTGATACCTACGGCGGCGCAAAAGGCATCGTCAGCGTCATCAGCCAGCAGGATAAACTCCGTGTGCTCAGTCATGTAGAAGGCAACTTCCAGCGCACCTCCAGCAGCGATAAGGACGCCTACCAGGACATCTCTGGCACCACCGTGAACCACTACTCCCACGAGGGGGCCAAGCTCAATCTGCTCTGGACGCCTACCGCGAAGGATGTGCTCGAAATAGATGCGATGCAGACCTATACCCGCAACCATTTCACCCACACCCCGGCCGATTACGTGCGCGCCTATCATCTGCAGGCCGACTATACCCGCACGCTCGCCGACAACGGCTCCAGCATCCTCTTTACCCTCGGTGCCGAGCACATCAGCGACAACGGCCGTACGCTGGAAGAAACCCAGACTGCGCCCTACCAGAACCACTCCACCTACCCCTTCATGGTGGTAGAATACGCCACTCCGGTCATCACCTCCAATCTCTGGATTACGGCAGGTTTCGAGGGCGGTCTCTCCATCGAGAAGAACTGCGTTGCCGGCTACATCAACCATTCCAACTACCAGGATTTCTATGCCCAGCTGGATTACAACATCGGCAAATGGGGATTCATGGCAGGCGACCGCTTCCGCATCATCAACTTCCGACCTAAGCAGATAGCGCCCGAAGAGCACTGGAAGCATACCACCCGCAACCATATCTACTCGGCAAGTGCCTATTACACCTTCACACCGGGACATACCCTGCAGGCCACCTACTGCCGCCGCACCTTCAATCCTGAGTTCGGCGATTTCATAACCACAGGCGATATGGAGGGTGCCTGGCAGCCGGTTTATACTGCGGATATCGGCAACAGTATGGCCAACGTGATAGAACTCAAGCATACCTACAGCCGCCCAGCCTTCGTGCTCAGCACCTCGGTAAAGAACATCCACCAGCACCAGCTCAACTCCATCCACGACAATACGCTCGGCATCGGAACCACCGCCTTCTGGCATAAGGGCATCATGCGCCTCACTGCCGGTATCAACTACTTCTGGCAGCGTAGCGAGACCCCTTCTGAGGAAACTCAGCAGCGCGATGCAGATTACAACCATTTTGCCGTATTCAAGCTGGCACCGCAGTTCACGTTAGCTGATGGCTGGCGCCTCACTTCCAACATCATCTGGTGCACGCGCCGCAGCAGCAATGCCTATACCCCGGCTAATCTCTATGCCGAAGTGGGAGTATATAAGAATCTGGGTAAGCACTGGACGCTTGAAGGCCGCTTCCACGACATGGCAAGTCAGCACTTTGGCAACCGCGCCGCCACCATCGGCTGCACCTATTATTTTTAACCCTCTTTTCTCACCTATCGCCAACGGCTTTATTTACGAGAAACAGAGAGGATACTGACTTCCAAAAAGAGAAGACTCTTAGAGAGAGGACTTTCAAGAAAGATTTTTCAATGAAAGAAGAAAGAAAAGAGAAAGAGGACTTTCAAGGAAGATTTTCAAGAAAGAGAAGAGAAAGAGAGGACTTTCAGGGAAGATGTTTCAAGAAAGAAAAGAGAAGCGAAAAAAGAAAATAGGAAAAAAACAAATCCCAATCCTTTGGAATCAATTCCGTGGATTGGGATTTTTATCATGCAGAAGAAATTATAGTTAATTTCAGTAAGTTTTCTAAAGACAACTTGAGAATTTTCTAAATGAACATTAGAAAAACTTGTCAATATCAATGGAGACACCTACCTGGAAGGTCACTCCATCCGTAATCGGACTGTTCAGATAATAAAACTTAGGCTTATATCCGAAGAGATTATCCAGCGCCGCATTCACCTTCACCGCCTTGCCGATGCGCTGCACCAGCGAGAGCTTCCAGAGGGTGTAGGCAGGATATTCCACGGAGATCGTGCCCTTGCTCACATCATAATAGTCCTTGTATTCCACATTCTCCACGCCCGAAAGCACACGCCCCTGCAAACCGATGTTCAGCCCATAGTTGCTGCTTATCTGGCGATCGTAGTCCATACGAACGTTCAGCGCATGCTCACGGGCAGGAATATACTGGTTGTTGATGGAATTCCCGTCCTTGTCCTTCGCCAGCTGCTCCTTCGTATAAGCATAAGTGATGCGAGCACCCAGACCATTGTTCCATTTCGCCTGTGCCCCTACTTCACCACCACACACGCTGTAGTCGTCCAGATTAGAATAAGGCAGGTAAGGCAGCTTGTCTTCCGCCGTCTTGAAATAAGGAGCCGCCGTAGAAAGCTTGTTCTTCACCTTATTATAATATATAGAGGCCGTATAGTTGTAGTGGCCCTTAGTATATTCGGCCGAGAGATTGAAGTTGTGGCTCACCTCCGATTTCAGATGCTCGTTGCCCTCCACGATCCAGATGCCCGACATATCGAAGTTGTAGTACTTCTCCTTCAGCGTAGGCGCCCTGAATCCCATACCATAGCCGGCACGGATAGCAAGATTGCGCAATGGCTTGTAACAAACGTTCAACTTCGGCGTGAGATGAGAATCCTTGCCGTCGGAGAAATAGTCGTAGCGCAGCGCACCCACCAGCTCCCACTGGTCGTTGAGGCGCCAGTCGTACTGGGCAAAGAGATCCCAACTGTCCTGCTTCCTGGTTTCTCCCTCCAGATTGGTGTTGTAGAGATAGTCGTGCAGCAGGTCGGAACCCACGGTCAGCACATCGCCACCCCCGAAAGTATGATTGTAGAGCAGGCGGAAGGAATTCTGCACATTACTGTAGTCACGGATGTCCAGACGGGTGATGCGCTGATAGTCCGACTTGTCATACTGGTCGAACGCATAACTTGCCTGCAGGTCGTCAGCATCCGAAATCTGCCAGTTCATGCGCAGACCGCCCGAGAAGTCACGGTAGCGCTCAGGCTGGTCGGCCGACCTCACCGTTTCACGGAAGAAATATCCCGCACGCCCCGTCAGACTGAAGTTGCTGGCAGGACTCCACGTCAACTGTTCCTTCAGATTGACCGTCTTATCCCCATACACCGTAGAGATGATGCGGGTCACGGGATTCGCCGCACTGTGCACATCGTAATTGTCCATGCGGTTGAAGTGGGCAGAGAGCATATTGTTCCAGTGTTTGGAGTTCAGCCCCCACGTAGCCCCATATCGCTGCTCGTTGTGCTTAGCATATCGGGCATTCACGTTGAGCGTCCAGGGCTGTCGGTTTCGCTTGGTGATGATGTTGATCACGCCGCCCGTAGCATTGCTGCCGTAGAGCGCCGAAGCCGCACCCTTCACGATCTCGATACGTTCCACATTATCCATGTTCAGACGGGTGAAATCCACATCGTCCATCGTCTCTCCCGCCAGTCTCTCGCCGTCCACGAGAAAGAGCACACCCTGTCCTCCGAAACCGGAGAAGTTGAGATGGGTCTGCTGGTTCATCGCATACGAGAATTCCACGCCCGGCAATTCCTGTTGCAGCAAGTCCTGCACATTGGTAGCATCCAGTCGGGCAAGTTCGCGTGCATTGATCACGCGCGTCTGAATCGGCGTGTCCTTCAGGAATTTAGGCGTACGAGTGCCTGTCACCACCACCTCGTTGAGGTCAAACTGGCGACAAACGGAGTCCACGTAAGCATCATCCGAGTCCATCGCAGCCGCAGCCGGCGCCGTCCCAGCCATGAGCATGGAGAATAAAATATATTTCTTCATTGTTATTTCTAAAAATCAGGATTGCATCGGAAACCCGTTGCATTTACTAATAAGGATACTTGTAGTTGATGGTGAGAAAACACTTCTTACCCTCCTGCGATAGATAGTTTTCCAGCTGCAGGGCAGCATAAGTACCGTCCTTGAGGCGCAGGATAAACACATGATTGTTCATGCTGAAGGCAGGCGGCATAGGTGGAATTTTCATGCTGAGCCATGATGAGAGCACCTTGTTCACGCTGATGCCCTGCGAAGGCACATAGCCCATCAGCATCAGGTCCTGACTGTCCCACACCAGGTTCTCGCTCCATTCATCCTCCTGGAAGTTCATGTTTCTGAAAGCCTCACTGCTCTCCGGCAGTTCGTCCATCGAAGTATAAGAAGTCTCCAGCACCGCCCCGCCGTTGGTTCTCACATTGTTGCGGTGTACGGCCAAGGTCCATTCCTCAGGTTCCTCCTGCCCCTCAGTAGGCGTATAATAAGAGAAGGTGTTCTTCTTGATTCCCTCTCCGAAGACATCAAACCAGTACATATATTGTCCCGCCTTTCTGCCCTGTGTAGCCGCCTCGTGTCCCGCTTCCGTCTCGTCTTTCTCGCCGGTGGCAGTCATCGGAATCGGGTAAGCCGCAAATTCCGTCTGCGCCTTCATCAGCGCCTCCTCATCCCCCGCCTCAGTGAGTCGCTGCAGCAGGTTCAGGTCCACATAATACCAGTCTGTCCAACTGGTAGCATCTATCAAGAGCTGACCTTTCGCCGGCACTATCTCCTTCGGCTGGTCGTAGATATCGTCAAAAATACCGTTGCAGGAAGTGAGCATCAGGATTCCCACTCCAGCAACGGTCATTTTGAGATGATTCATGATTGAATGAAATATCATCTGCTAAACAAGTTTATCAAAATTATTTTTTTAGGAATTTCTTACCGTTGATGATGACCACACCCTTGTAGTTGTCACCTACCAGCTGACCCTGCAGGTTGTACATCTTTCCTTTGCCCTTAGCAGTCTCGCCCTTCACTGCACCGATGCCGTTGGTCACCGCCTTGAAGTTGGTTGAGATATAGAAAGGCATAGCCCCCATCTGGAATCTGTTGATGATGTCGCTCACCTTGCTGCCTTCATACTTCACGAGGATATTATTGTCCTTCTCGGCGTTGAAGCTATAATCATTGTCCATATTCATGCTTCCGCCCTTGCAGACAACGTGGAATTTCAGACCGTCGTTCTTGTAGTCACGATAGAAACCACCCTTCGCCTCATCGTAGATAAGCCCCTTGATGGTGTAAGTGCCGAGAGTCATATTGCCCATCACAGTATTGTCAAGCGTATAGGTAGGCACGGTCACGTCCATCTTCTGCATCTCGCCATCCATATACTTGCGCACCTGATAAGTAACGCCCGCATTCTCATAGTTCATCATTCCGCCAATGCTTACAGCTATCGGACTGCTCACCTCCTTGATGTAGTAAGACTTGATGCTGTAGGTGAGCGGTAAAGGCATCTTGCCATATTGGAACACCACTTTCAGCGTGAGCGAATTGTCAGCCATATTATAAGTACCGGTAAGCGATGAACCGGTGATGGATTTCTCCTCATTATTCACAGTCACCTTGGCGCTGAAAGTCTGTTCAGCCATCGTAATGACATGATTTTCGCCCTTAGTAAACGTCACATTCTCGATAGTGAACGAAGGGATGGTAGCCATACCTTCCATAGCAGGGAGCGTGATGTTGCCTGCCGACATGCTGACCATTTCAAATTTCACCGTATCGCTCTCGCAAGGAGTATTCTGGCCCATCACAGCCATTTCAGAAGCACCAGAAAACTTCAGAGCACCATGCATCTGAGCCGACATAGAGGAAGCCAACATAGTGGCAAAAATAAGCGTAAAGAATTTCTTCATTTTATACAATCTTTCGTTTAAATTACTAATCTATTACCTTTTATTGAGTTGTTCCCTTGATGGGGATAAAGTAGAGGAATCGGCAGCCCGTCACAGGCCTCCAGTTCCTTTTCGGGGTGCAAAGGTACAAGGTTTCGCCGAAATGTGCAATACCTAAAAATATGTATTCCGCCTAACCCCCATTTGTAGGTATTAGACGGAATATCTCTAAAATTCTAATCCACGATTTCAGCAGTTTGGTCTTTGCCGCTGTAGAACCAGAAGCCGGCTATCAGACCGATGAAAACCACCAGGATTCCCACCATCTCCACGATGTGATTTCCCGGGTCCACCCATATCTCCTTGAAGAAGCCGTTGCGTGCAGCAATCTCCACAGCCGACCAGAGCACGATCACGTTGGCAAGCGCCATTCTCAGGTTTCTGCCCCAGCTCTTGATGTGCAGTTCCTTCTTGAATATCATGCCCGAACCTATCAGGCAGAGAATGCCCACGGCGTAGGTAATAGGATGAGTAGAACCGAGGAAGACAGGGTCGTAGCAGAACATGAGCAGCAGATACAAACCCCACATCATGATGTTCCATTCCATAAAGGTGACGATGGCAGGATGATGGGCCATCGGACGCAGTTCCACACGTTCT
This sequence comes from Prevotella sp. AM42-24, assembly GCF_003461825.1. Taxonomy (NCBI): domain Bacteria; kingdom Pseudomonadati; phylum Bacteroidota; class Bacteroidia; order Bacteroidales; family Prevotellaceae; genus Prevotella; species Prevotella sp. AM42-24. The sequence continues at coordinate 92,248 of NZ_QTXV01000005.1, forward strand.
TTCACGCCACAGTGGTTTTGAATCCAACGGGTGAAATCGCAGCCCGTTTTGGTGCAGAACACGTACATCACGATAAACATCATCCACATACCGAAAGAGGCAGGCATGATGAGGTATTCAGGTCGGGAACCGCGAATTTCCTTGAGTTCCGAACGTCCGAATTCCTCGATGGGAGTACCATTGAGCGTATAAGTATGATGAACCCCTACACCATTCACATATTCCGTAGCAGTCTGCACGATACCGTTGCCCACCAGGTCGCAGTGCACGCCGTATCTCTGTGCATAGTAGGCGAAGAGGAATTCCACCCATCCGGTCCAGAAGAGCAGTGCACCTGTCATTCCATAGCAAGTCTGTTTCGTATCCCCTTTCACGAACACGCCGCAGATGGTGACGATGAGTCCCACAAAACCCATCGCGAAAGCCGAGTAGTGCAGCATGGTAAGTTCGAACGTATGTTCCATGATGATCATGAGCGCATGTCCGAGCGGCATCAGGAGCAGGATGATGAGGATAGATCCGATGGTCTTCCCCCAGTACAAATTCTTCATTTCCATTCTTAAAAGTCTAAAATAGTAAAATGTTATAAATTAATGAATCACTGATATAAAATTGAGTTGCAAAGGTACTACTATTTAGACAGATTCGCAATACCTACATATAATGATTTTGGAGGAAGTGAGGGGGCATCAGAAATAATGACCACGACCGGAAACCTTAATGACACTTAATGACACCCACCCTTAATGACACCTGAAGAGGTATCAAATATCTCCCTCCTCCTATAATTAACCCCAAAATATTTGGATGGTTCCTTTATTTTGTGTAAATTTGCAGCATGACTAATAAGAGCAAGATCATGGCAGAAATGAATATGAATAGGAGACTACCAGTAGGCATACAGTCTTTTAAGGAAATCAGAACCGAAAAATTACTGTATGTAGATAAGACAGATTTGATTTGGAATCTGGTAAATAGAGGAGATAAGTACAATTATCTCAGTCGTCCCCGTCGCTTTGGCAAGTCAGTTCTCATCGATACTCTACAGATGTATCTGGAGGGCAGAAAGGAACTCTTTGAGGGCTTGAAGATCATGGAACTGGAGAAGGAATGGGTAAAGCGCCCGGTCATCAGACTTGATATGAGTCAGGCTGGAGCAGAATCGAAAAGTGTACGAAGCTATTTGGATGATGCGTTCCATACTTATGAAACAGAGTATGGAATAGTAATACGTCAAGAAAGTTCACTTGCCGTGAGATTCAAGAACATCATAGAAACTGCTTGTAATAAAATCGGTCAGCAGGTGGCCATTCTTATTGATGAATACGACTCGCCACTACAGCATTCCTGGAAGACGGTGCAGCATGAGGCTTGTACCGCCATTTATCGGGAAGTATTTGCCATTTTGAAGGCCGACGATGAGTATGAGAAGTTTGTCTTTGTTACAGGTATTACCAAATTCACTCAGATATCCTTGTTCTCAGTCTTGAATAATCTTACCAATATCAGTTTCGAGCCAGAATATGCTGCCATCTGTGGCATTACAGAAGAGGAGATAGCAGAAAACTTCCAGCCAGAGATAGCGAGCATGGGGAAATTGAATGGATGGTCCATACAGAAGACCCATGATCATTTGAAAGAATATTATGATGGTTATCATTTCTCTTTCAGAAACATGGTGGACATCTACAATCCTTACAGCCTCATCTATGCCCTTAACTCTGGGGAATTGCGAAATTATTGGGCTGCATCTGGTGCAACCTCTTTGCTTCCTAAGTTTGTGGATGATATAGAGATAGATCTGGAACGTTTCGAGGAATGCTATATTGACCGTGAAACATTGGAGTTGTCGGATGTGATAGATGGAGGAGCAGAATTGTTTCTCTATCAGTCTGGCTATCTCACAATCAAGAGCTATGAAGATGAAGTCTATACGCTTGGTTTTCCGAATGAAGAAGTCAAGAGGGCGCTGTACAAAATGGTGGTCCCTGCTTTGACGATGCAAAACAATTCGAGGCCAGTTTCCGTGCAGACTCTCTTGATGAAGACTATGCGAGAAGGAAATGTATCAGAGGCGATGAAGCATCTGAAGGCTCTCATTGCTGATGTCCCTTACAGCAATAAAAAGCTGGCAAGTATGGATATGGAAGAGCGTTATCGTCTCATTATCAGTACTCTTTTCAATGCAGTAGGTCTGAATGTGCAAGTAGAAAAGATGCTTGCTACAGGTCGGATTGATATTGTGGCAAAGGCTCCTCGATTCATTTATGTGATAGAACTTAAACTATCCAAGAATGGAGGTAAGTCGGCTGGCGCTGAGCAGATAAGAACCCATCACTATCTCGAACCTTTCAAAAGCGATAAACGTAAAGTAATAGGCTTGAGCATTGAATTGGATGATTTAGGTAAAGGCTTACTTGGCTGGAAAGAAGTGGCAGAATGAGCTTAATGACACCCACCCTTAATGACAACTGAAGAGATTATTGCAGACTACAATAATCGTGTAATAAATCATTAAAAAAGAAGATTTAGCTTGGAAGTTTCCGTTTTTTAGCTTATCTTTGCGGTAGAAACAAATAATGACGATTATGAAGTCAAGGGAATACTATATTTCACAGATTTTATCTCACGCCGAGGAACTAAGAAAGAACTTCGGTGTGAAGTCCTTGCGCCTTTTTGGTTCTGTATCCAGAAACGAACAGAAAGAAGGCAGTGATGTTGATATCTGTGTAGATATGGAACCGAAAATGTTCCTTGTAGTTAGACTGAAACGCTTTTTAGAAAACTTATTGGAGTGTTCCGTTGATATTGTAAGAATGCACAAACATATAAACCCTTATCTTCTTAAAGAAATAGAACATGATGGAATAGACATCATCAAATAGAATAATGATTACTATCAGCCATAGAATATTTCATAGCGAAATATAGTGGAAAGAGAAAACCAGCGATTCCCGCTGCTTGTATTTCATATATAATATATAAGGTATTAGGGACTGAAAGAACATCTGAAAACCTTAATGACACCTGAAATGATTATTGCAGACTATTCCCGATGCTTCGGTTCCGGCTCCGCCGCCATAGCCGAGTCTTCCTCTGGCAGTTCATAATGCCTGACGCTGCAGTCTTGTAGGAAAATATGGTTGAGAGTGAAGGCAAGCGATTCCAGGGTTTGTTCCCTGACGGCAGGTTTCAGTTCGCATTCCCATACCACGATCGTGTGCCAGCCCATTTCAGCCAGTTTGTGCATTACCTCAAGATCCCGCTGCTGATTGCGCAGAATCTTATCCTGCCAGAACTTGGTATTAGATTTCGGCACGACGTAGTATTTGCATCCTTCATGTCCGTGCCAGAAGCATCCGTTCACGAAGATGCAGGTGCGGTATTTGCGCAGCACGATGTCAGGTTTTCCTGGCAAGCGTGGATGGTTGAGCCTGTATCTGAATCCGTGCGACCACAGAAATTTCCTGACAAGGATCTCCGGTTTGGTATCCTTGCCTCTGATTGCCGCCATGTTGTTGTGGCGTTGTTCTATGGTTAAACGGTCTGACATTTGATGGGAATATGATTATTAAATGAATGAGCTATGTTGAAGGAAAATAGAACTATTTCCTATATTCTTTCAACACTTCAGCAGTCGTAAACATCGGTTCACCAGGGACATAACTATTAAACTCCTTCAGATGAGCAGCTTTTAAATCAGAAAGCAATTTTCTAATATCAATCTTTCCTATATTAACTTCCTCGTCAAATCTGTAGAAGAAGTAATTTCGCTTAGCACCTCCTCCATCATTTTCATCTACTGTTTCCAGCGGATACCAGGTATTACGCATTCTTTCTTCTGTCACTTTACCCGCAGTATCCTTTACGTGGAAAACCCGATATTCACCAGTTTCTTCAACTCCATCAGTATAGAGAATTACAAAATGGACATTCTGCTTTTCATAGAAATATGCAGAATGCGCACCATCTCGTGCCTCATCATCTCTAAGTTTTAAGCGCACATTATAAACTAAGCTTCCTTTGTCATTATTACCAAGAATCCATTGTAATTGCTTCTCTGATCTATAATAGCCTACAAGAATTCCCCGAGTCAAATCACGTTCCAAATAATGCACGGTGAGCCACGGCGGCGAAACCATAGGCAGCGCTAATTCTTTCTCAACAGAAGGTTGCAATATTTTCTCCGGATCCTTACCCATATTGCATTCATCAATAATGAAATCTTCCTTCAGTTCATTAAACTGCGTCTCCGTTTCTTTCCATTTAGCATAAGGACGAGCATAGGCAAAATACACTTCTCTGTCCTCTCCATAAGGCTTGAAAACTCTGCCGTTTAACTCATAAAAGTGTTTCTGCATGTACAATTCACCATCAATACCCAGTTTGGCTCTCATTGCATAAATGCAATACTCTTTCTGTATAACCTCCCTAATCTCATTACGAAAGATATCTCTCACCTTTCTTTTCCATTGCGTCTTTTCATTAGCTTTATTGCGGGCATAAAGGAATAATACATACAGGAAATTCACATCATACTGCGAAAGGAAGAGCGTATCACGGTCAAAGAGTCTATCAGGAAACTGATATGAAACCGTAGTACAATGCTTACCCTTACCATTATAATGCTTTCGAATATTCTTCTCCCCTGCATTATATCTGTGATCATCATACACAAAACCGCTGATAAAGAAATTCGGAATTACATCATAACCTTCAGTTGCACCAGTATCCTGCAAATGAATATCCTTGAAACTCTCTCTGTCCTTCGCTCTATTCTCCCTATCTTTATCATCAAAAGCCGTTTCATCAGAAAGGAACAGATTGATGTTCCACTGTATTACGTTTCTTGCATAAGTATATTGTTTATAAATAGATTCCGAAGTAAGCGGATGTCCATTCTTATAGTATTTACTGTCACCAATATAATATACTTCCCTATTAGCTTGCGCATCATTCGATGTAAGAGCCAAGTCTGTATAAAGATGATCAACACGCTTACCATCACTCTGGTCAGCAAGCCCTTTCGGTATATTTTGGTGCGGAGTACCAATCAAATCATCTATCATAGCTTCAAATACAACATTAAAGCTCTTGGCAAGAATATATTCCTGAGCATGCGCATTAATAGCAATACGATAAGAATTTTCAAAAAACGCATAGCACAAATCCCAGAGTTGCAGAGCCTTATCTGAGAAATATTTATACTTGATTTGCATGAGCCTCATCTTACCCATACCCCTCAGATATTCTTTAAATTGCTTGCCAGTAATCAGCTCATACTGGATATTGATAGGAGCTTGGAAACCATATTCTTCATTCAGATAGTTCAAAATACTATAATAAATGACAAACAGCTCCTCCTCGAAATTCACGATTCGCTTCTTGTTAACAAGCTTCAAATATACAGGAGCACCATTCCTCTGCATAAAGGCAGAAGAATGGCTAATAGTTTTCGTCCAGTTTATCTTATTGTTTCCCCGATGCATATTTTTGACTGTGAAGAGCACAAAATCCCGGTTTTCACGATTGAATCTGATCAGCGAAAGAACAATATCAAGATAAGTATTCGTGTGCTGCCGCTTGCCTTTTCCTGATTGTGTAATATGTTTATAGAGAATAGCTTTACTATCAGGATTAGCCTTGTAGAATACGCTCAGAGCACGGTAAACCCAAACAGAAAATTCATAAATGAACTTACGATATTCTCTGCTGAGTTTTTTCTGGTCTTCAGGTGTCAAGACCTGCTCTGGGCTAACCATTTCCCCATTTTCAAGAGTCACTCCAGCCAGCACTTCCACTTTCTTTTGAGGATCATCTTTCAAGAGTACCTTAGGTAAAATAAAGACACAGTCTCTCAACTGCGGATTGTAGAAATAACCCACATACTGTACGCTCACTTTCTTGTCTACATCCTGCAAAACATAGATGTCCTTCAAGATATTCTCTACTTTCGAGCTTTCATACTGATGTTCCTCAAATAGAATATACATTATTCGTTCTCCGATTTATTGTTTTGCCAGTTCATCACTCTCTTCAAGAAGTCAACCAGTCTTTCTGTATTTACCTTATCTCCTTCTTCATCGTAGAAATCAGCAAAAGCCAGGTCTCTCTCCATTTTCTTTCCCTTCACTTCCTCTTGATAAGTGAAGAGTGAGGCATCTTCGAAGCCATAGTCTTTAAAGACATCGTTCCAAAGATAGAAAATCACTTTACCTACCAATACATCGGCCGTGATGATAGTTGGTCTCTCGTCTGCTTCATCTGTTTTCTTTATTGGTTTACAGAAGAAATAACCCAATTGTTTATCTGCACTTGATGTCATAGAGGCAATAATTTCATTCACTTTTTGAATGAAGCTCCACCAAGAGAGTTGGGTTTCCTCGCCGATAATTTTCACAGGTTCCCCGTTCGCACCCTCTATCTGGATGTTCCAGTCTAACTTCTCCCCATTCTCATTCTTACCAGGCTTAATCTTGATGTACTTCCAGTCCCAGCGGCGCTTGAAGGCAGAATCGATTGGGAAAAGACTCTGGTCACTGGTATTCATGGTGGCAAGAATACTCATATTAGGTGGCAGGGCCATAAAGCCAAACCAATTCCTATCAGGATATTTCTCGCAACCTTCCTTGTCCAAGCCGAATCTCTGATTCATAGTCGCAGTATATCCAGAGATTTGAAGTTCTTCCAGATGTTCTGCAATATCCGTATCAGCCTTGATAGGATAAGTACTCCATCCGTCGCCACTTCTATCCAAGAGCTGGAAGATATCACCAAACACCTGGGCACAGTTACCACGATTAATCTCCTCGATAACCAGGGCGATTTCCTTCTTCGGATTCATCCAGGCTTGCTTGTAAGCCTCCAGGAAAGCCTGCTCCACAAACTCATAAGTCAAGTTATTACTGGTACCTTTTATCTTATGTGGCTTGTAGCATCCCACAAAAGTAGCATAGTCGCTATCAGGGTGGAAGGTGGTACGGATGCAGGTAATCTTACCTTCATCCTCTTCTTTCTTGATAGTATGAGATTTACCTGTACCAGGAGCACCATAGTAGATGATTTGACGAGGGGTGAAATCTCCAAATTCCAGAGGGCCGTCCTCGGGTTCTTCCAATGGCATAGTTGAATCATTTTTCAACAATTCAACAAATGCATCATAGAACTTGCGGAGATTCTCATTTGGTTCCTGTCCGTCATATAAGCCAAGGTCATCCAAAGACACAACATCTTTAGTAATTCTTTCTTTAGAAGGTTCAAGATATTCTACCAGTTTCAGAGAAATAATAGCATCCCCATTCCAGTTGGCAAGCACATTATGTCCAGTTCTATTCCAATGAAGATAAGAAGCATTACTTTTAGCTCCCTGTCCATGTACTGCAATACAAATTTTACCAGCAGAATAATTCTCCCACTGTTTTATTTGCTTTTGGATTTTACCCCTATTATATCCTTGTCCGGACCTTCTGAAAGAATCATTCTTTATAAAAGGCTCCAGATATTCTTCATAGCCTTTTACCGTTTTATCACCAGTAACAACATATTGGAGATGGGCACAGAAATACTCCAGGAGATGCTTGAAGTTAACGTAGTCAGAAGTTTCTTCACCATTTACATTTTGTATGGTCTCAAAACTTTCCGGATTATTAATCTCCCACATCTCATGAGTTCCTTGAGCATTGCGATACACATATTTTTTGCCAAAGCAATCAGATACAAACTTGACAAAATCTGGAACCATCAACTGGGTATCTTTTCCTTTTGAATCTTTTCCAGGAAACCAATCTACATAAAGATACATTTCTCTTCCATCAACAAAGAATGGATCTGTGTACCATCTTCTTCCATTATCTGTCGAATTACGAGTATTTATTTCCGTTATGTCGGCAAACATAAACATATTCTGCAACTTATATGCACCATCTTTTTTAATAGAGACAGGCACATTAGATTCTTTTGTATTAAAATAGGGGAGCATTTTGTCCAACTCTCCCATCATACGAAAATAATCCAAACATAAATGTACAAAAGTTCTATGTTCTTTAGATATTGCAATAAGTCTATTCTCGTGCGAAGTATCATACGTTGAATCCATTATAGCAAGCAATTTTTTGAAAGAACGAATTTTAGTTAGCAATCTAAAATATTCTTCCTTTGATGCTGTATATACAGATAAAGATTGGCTATTTTCGAAAATATCCTCCAAACCCAAATAATCCTCAGACTTTTCATTTAGAAGCCAGAATACAGGAGTCTGGTTTTCCAATGCGAACCACACAAGATACCATTCTACATTTGCGTTAGAAGCAATATTTCTAATTTGCTTAACAACAGACTTTACAGGTGTACTAGTTTGAGAATCAATCTTAGTACTTCTCTTATTACCTATCTTGCTAAACGCACACTCCACAAAAGAACATGACTGATTTACAACAAGAATACCATCCTGCTGAACTGGAGTATTTGGCAGATAGGTCAAAACCTTCTCAGAAAGTCCTATGTGAGTTTGACCACTAGGAGAGTTATCTCTATTCAACTCTGCATCAGAGAGTTTTTTAACGCCAATCGAATATTCTTTATATAATGTTATCATATCTTTTTTTGTTAAATGTAAAACGGTATCAATCTCAATTCAAAGCAATCATCTACCATTTCGAAATCTAAAGCAGAAGAAAATTCAACTAGGAAATCACGAATCGTAAACCCTTTTTGCTTCAAGTTTTTTAAATAAATCCTTCCATCCTTTCTTCGATACAAAGTAACAGTATACTCCTTAAAATCATTATTGCCAAAGAAACTATCTATGGCACATAAGAGTTTCTCAAAGATAGGATTCCCTACTTCTATTTTTATACTTTCTCTAGATGTACTTCTATACAGAGGAAGCTGAGACTCAATAAAACTTAAAGCATCAACATAGTCCTTCTTATAAATACGAAAAGTTATTCCACATTCTTCACCAGAATCTACCATGCCATAGGAAAGATAGTCGAATATTTCACTACTCAAATTAATACTCGTCTCCCCAGAACATCCAGCGGTTTGCTTCCACCCACTGTCTTGACGCCGAATTTTCTTTACCATTCCCATAATTACATTCTCATTATGTTATTATCAATCAAATAAGATAAAACCGCATAGATAGTATTAACACTAACCGCATTACCAGCTTGCTTATATAAAGCACCATCAGCCACACCAGCTTTGCTAGCATCAGAGGCAAATGAAGAAGGAAATCCTTGCAGCATAAACGCTTCTTGTGGTGTTAATCTTCTTATTGGTATCTCTGCCAGTTCTTCCTTTGACATCCATGTAGAAGGTCTAATTTCACCTTTGCTGTTTACAAACATATCACTATAGTAATTGTCCTGACATGCACGATGCATTTTATGCATAGAAGCCGTAAGGGTTCTTGCTACAAGTTTATCGATTTCTGAATTCGATTTAAACTTACCGCTACCATCACTAAGAATGGTTGGTTTTATCCTCTCTGACAAATAGTACTTCTCTGAAACGTTCTTTGCCAACACATCTATTGTATTGTTATAGAAACAGAGAGAACAATCATTCCGCTCTAATGAATTGAAATGTTGAGACACCAACTCATTTGTAAACTCAAAATCTCCGTATTTTGAACTTCGTGCAAAAATAAGTGTTCTATTTCTCACTTGAGGAAGTCCATAATTAACAGAATTGAAAACATCATGATGAACAATATATCCTTCCGCTGACAATTCTTGCAATATCCTACGAATTGTTTTACCACGATCATGAGTCATTAAATTCTTCACGTTCTCCAACAAAATATACTTAGGATGTTTGAACTTTACAATATCCATTATTCGGAAAAACATCTGTCCCCGGTCCTCTTGAAATCCAGCCATCGCTCCCATCATACTAAATGTCTGACAAGGAAAACCACCAGTTAACAAATCAAAATCAGGTAGCTCGACAACATTACGTTCATCAGAAGTAAAATTAACTATATCCCCTAATTCTAATTCACCTTCGGTATTATAATTGGTCTTATAAGTCAAGACGGCTTTAGACTCGATTTCAGAGAATCCAACGCATATCACAGGCACATGATAATCTTGTCCAACCAAATCTATGGCTCGACGAAATCCTCCAATACCAGCAAATAGTTCTAAATGTCTCATGTCCCAATAAATTTCATAATACCCATGCCAATAGCTCTAGCCAGTTTTACGGGAACAGCATTTCCCACTTGAGCATACCATAAATTCTGAGCTCCGGTCAGCACATAATCGTCTGGAAAGGTCTGGATTCTGGCAGCTTCACGTGGACTTAGACCTCGTGCCTCCCAAGGATGAATATACATATTACAATCAAACTTCATATGAGATGTTATTGTCTTACATATCTGAGTTTCATCCAATTTAAAATACTTATCCTTGAAGATATTATTTCTTCGTGAATATGGCATAATATCAGCTATTGAATCATGCAAAGAATTAGCCCCTTGTGGTAAGCGACGATAAATTTCAATATCTCGAGGGTTATTGTACCTATTCTTATGATTATATAACTTATCAATATGTCTATATCCATTGATGAAATGGTAGAATTCTGTTTCTTGATATACAAACTGTCGTTCAGTAAATCCAGACCGTTCATTCTCTTCATTTTTCCCTATTCTTTTTCTAGATTCAAGATGAGGCAAACCTTCAAGAGCATCCTTCAATACGAACGGAGAACGTCCCTGTTTGAAAATTTCTTCAAAAATATCATCAGGATTTACTCCAACACGATTACCAATCATTATGAAGCGTTCTCTGTTTTGAGGTACACCAAAATCCTGAGCTTTCAAGAGTCTATAATCAAACTGATATTCCTCACCGAGATATTTAGTAAAGTCATCCTTTATCTCTTCTATCTTTTTAGACATCCCTTTAACATTCTCCATTATAAAGAACTTTGGACGTACTTGACTTAAGAAATAAAGATAAGCTTTATACAACTGATTACGTGGATCATCCAGAATTCTTTGGCGATTTGCCATAGAAAATCCTTGACAAGGAGGTCCACCACATACCAGCGTTATATCTTCCAGATATTCTTTATAGTCATCCAGATTCTCATTTAAATCATTAATGTCACCAACAAAATAATGACTATCATCCAGATTATGATTCTTTTTGTATGTATTACAAAACGTTTCGACAATTTCATTCACGAACCATGGTGTAAAGCCTGCTTGTTCCAAGCCACAGCTCAAACCTCCACATCCTGCAAACAAATCGACTATCTTGTATATTTTCTTAGACATTACTCAGTAATCCTTTCTAATTTTCCATTAATATAATATTCCTCGCTGTCTGCCGTATTCTGCACGACAGCTCGGTCGTTTATGAACGGACCAATGTTGTAGTACTTCGGTTTTACTTTTACCGTTCCATTTGCAAGCAAGATACCCCACTTTCCATTTTGCTTAAACGGAATATATCCTTTGTAATATGGGCGCATCTCTTCATATATTGGTGGAACAATCACCCTGTTTTTATGATTGCAGACACCGTATAAGCCATTCTTTCTAAATACATTATATTCGGAAAGACTTGCAGCCTGATTAGCCGCATCTGGCCTTACCTGAGCATTACCATCAGCATGTTCTACAACAACCATTTCCTCATCATCCTCGGAATAATCTGGCTCATATTCAGAATCTGAATCAAGAATCAGATCACGTTTAATACCAGAACCGTCATTATAGCCTTCACTATCATTCACTCCAAGAAAATGATACCGCCAATGACGGTTTGCCATTGGAGTTCCGAAACGGTTATAAAGTCCTACATTGTCCAAGATGACCGTAGTCTCTTTTCCTTTCGATATTCGAAGCCCCCTGCCTACCTGTTGTAGGTAAAGCGAAAGAGACTTAGTAGGTCGTGCCAGCTGTATGAATTCAATATCAGGACAATCAAAACCTTCAGAGAAAATATTGACATTCACTAAGACCTCTATATTGCCATTGGCAAAGTCTGCTATTTTTTGCTCACGCTCAGATGTTGGAGTTGTTCCGTCTATCATACAGATACTTACACCCTTAGCTGCATATAAGTCGCAGATATGACTGGCATGTTTACGATCAATAGCATAGATAATGCCTTTCTTGCCTTTAGCATATTTCAGATAACTTTTATATAAACCAGCCCGTATCTTATCCTTGTCCATTACAGCACTCAACTCAGAATCCAAATAATCTCCGTCAGCTCCCATCCGGGCTATTCCATTGATAGCATGCTGAATCTCTGAATTTGGCTTAATGCTGATATAATCATAATTGGCAAGATAGCCATGATTGACAAACCATTCTATACTCTTTGCCAATACAATATCACCAAACAAAGAAGTAAATCCACAATGGCTCATGCGCCACGGAGTAGCTGTTACACCCAGTTTCTTACTATTAGGGAACATATCCCAAAGTTTCTGGTAGCCGGGTGCCATGCAGTGATGAGCTTCATCTATGATGATAAAGTCGAATTGCTCACGACGCATCAATTCATAATGCCTACGACTCATAAAGGTCTGGATTGACGCAACCTGTATGGACTTGTCCAAATCCAATTTTTCTCCACTCACAATCACTCCATGAGGAATACTCCCCAGTTTCTTGCTTGCCTGTCTTATCAGTTCCCTACGATGAGCTACTATCAGAATTTTAGATTCCCGGCTATGAAGACTGCACCATCGCAAGATGTCTTTAACTATGGAAGTAAAGACAATTGTCTTGCCTGTACCAGTAGGCATCTGAAGCATCACATTGTCTATCTTATCCCAAAGGTCATAAACATTGTGTTTCATTTCTGCCTGGTAAGGACGCAAGCCCGTATCATCCGACTCAATATGAGAGAATCGGATGGCAGGGCACTCGAAGGGGACCACCTTCTCCACTTCCTCGTCAAGATATATGTCTTTATCTGTAATCATATTTGTCTAAATTACATTTTCCAGCCTAAATCCACTGCATTTTCATATATATCCACTGCATTTTTGGCTAGCTTAAACGACAACGGCTTATTTTCTCGAATACAATAACCAACTTGAGCGGTTACTGCAATATCAATAGGAGTAAGTTTACCAGGATTGTTTTTCCCCCATTTATTTAGTGAGAACCAAGCATCTTGACCTATTAACTTCACTTGTTCAATGCATTTTCTTTGTCCTTCTGACAATAAAAGCCCTTTATCATCACTACATCCAAGCAAATCAAAAGGAATTTTGTACTTTTCTCCTTCATTTGCTAGTTTTGATTCAAGCTCTTGCCAACATTGTTTTTTCTTAGTCCATTCATTTACATTAAGTCCTGCATCAATTTCAACTATGTGCTTATATATAAAGGGTTCAATATTCTTAATATATTGCAAGACACGAAAAAGAACAGTAGCCTTAATACTATCAATATCTTTTTGAGGCAACTCTTTTAAAACATATTTATTCTTACGCTTACCATTTGAATCTAATATTGTCTTCTTTATTTTATAACTAATATGCCCATCACCACATAACAGTTTTGCATAGATGTTATGAATATCCAATGTCAACTCGCTAAAAACAGACGGACTGATAACAATCTGTTCATTCCAAATAGCATCAAGGTTGAGTTTTTTCTTAGAATTCAAAGACAAAACAGCCATTGAGTAAGCAACCATATTCGACTTAAAACCCTGTAACGCAATACCATCCTTTCCATATAAAGCATCTATAGCCTTAAAAAGTATAGCTTTGGCAATTGTACGCTGATACGTTAATTTATCAAAATGCGTATCGCCGCTTTTCATTTTATCGAAAAACATTGAATAATTATTCTCTCCACCCTTACAAACACTTGCTGGTTCTTGTTCCCAACTCATAAGAATTTTAGAAAGACTAGTTTTATCAAACATCTGTTTTTTAGGATATTCACTATAGAATTTATTTTCCTCTGCACTAGAATTCAGATGTTTAGCCTTATCTAAATATTGACCACGAGTTCTTTCGAAAAACCATTTATTTATCGGTTTTCCGTTAGAATTTTGCACCCAAACTTCCCTTGATTGCTTTTCAAGTTCAACCAAGAAATTCTCATTGATATTAAAGTCCGACTTTTTAACAGCCGATTGAGTATTAGCAAAGCGAGATATTTTAGGAACAATTTCTGAAAGTTTATTTTTATCTTTAACTACAGAAATTTTCATTGCCACAAATACAGATGACAACTGTTCCTCATCTATGTCTTTTCTACTCATTACCGCACTAATGGCAGCCGTTGTCTGACCGCCATTAACTATTTGCCAAGATTTTATTTTGGCAATAGCAGTATTATCATCATTTAGTTTAATATCAGAAGCCGTCGCCGAAATACCATTGTTATATGCGAAAAACATATCTGGTTCTGGAAGAGAATCTTCAATTCCTTTTTTTCGTTCAGAGGCAGTTGCAACATGTCCTATCAGAGTGTCACGTATACCTTTATTTGAAGTCCCTTTAAATTGTAAAAATGTACGAACATTCATCTCCAATATCCGTTGATGATATTTACGATACACTTTATGCAATACCCGTCCGGGTATTATACACAAATAGCATTTTACTTTATCTGAAACATTAGGCATCTGCACACATGGCAAAGTGCAATTATAATCTCTTTCAAAATCAACAACAATTTGATTTCTACCAGAAAGAATATTATTTTGTTGCATTATTCTCCTTATATCCCACACGTTATATTCACACATGGATCCATCCGACAATTCCAGATTATCTTTTACAAAATCATTAGGAGCAATCGCATTTGTTAGTACAAACAAGCGAATTCTATCAATTTTGCTGCTACTATGAATCAAGTCTGCAACTTGATATAAATCACTTTTCGTGTCATTCATAAATTCACCTAACATTTTTCCACTCATAGATTGTTCATAAAAGCGTCTCAACCAATTGAAATCACGCTCCAATTCCGATGAAGTTATTTTACATCCCGTTTCTGGTGAAACATACTCAGTCAAGAACAAATCTAACGTAGTCAACTCATCATCAACATTAAAAGCCCACCCATCCAAAGCAGCCCCTTTATTTGGAGTATAAGAACAAAAATAAACTTGATTGACATCGCCACAACTTTGAATATAATTCACTACAGTTTCCATCAAGTTATCTTTAGGATGCTCAGCAACCAAAAAAGGTTCATCAAATTTTTCCTTAAACAGTTCCACCTCTGTCAATTCTCTTTCTATCACGTTACCGATAGTCTCATTGACAAAAGCTTTTTGCTCTTCAGCTGGTTTGAAATCATCAAAGATTTCGTTATTATCTAATTGTTCCATTGTTATTTAGTTTTTTTATTGTTTTAATACAAGAGGTTATTTTAAATTCTTTTAATCATTCACCCTCGTCTTTGCTCAGAATATCCCTATCGACTTCTTGAATGAAGTCGATAAAAGAAATGCCTAACACCTGGCAAATATGATGAAGTTCTATGATATCGAGGCGGCGGTCACATGTTTCAACCCTACTTATGAAAGTCTGATTAACTTTCAATAAATCAGCAAGTTGAACTTGAGTAATCCCCAACTTCTCACGCTTACCACGCAAGCGTCCTATGACTTGATGATATAAATGTGAATGTATGCTCTTATCCATATTACCATATTTAATAAGGTGCAAATATATATTCTTTTTACGAATATGCAAAATATGAATATTATTGAAAACCTTAATGACACTTAATGACACCTACCATTAATGACACCTTTTCTCGAAGATTTTACCATTTTCTTATGTATCTCTATTTTTCTACAATAACGTTAAACCAACTCTTTTTCAATGACACTTCCATTTCCCCCAAATTCTCTTTCAAATACCCTTCTCTGCCCGGGTATTTTTTTCTCCCTGCCCACGCAAGAATTTTTCCGTGGGCAGGGAAAAATAAAAGTGGGTACAGAGACGGGGAACACACGCTAATGTTAATGTTGTGAAAACAAACAGAGATAATTGGATGGTTCGGTAGAAAAAGTATATCTTTCCAAACTTTGTCACATATGTAAAAAGAGTTTTTGACTGCTGTCAAAAGCTCTTTTGTCTATTCTCGAAAGTTCTTGTTACGGTAGTGAAAAACTTTCGGAACTTTACTTCTTATTTTGGCCGTTATTGATGAGCGGCGCCTGTCATCAATTTAGACCAAGGAGAGTCGTCTTTTATGGCTGTTTTCAGTACAAGAGGAGCTTTCTTTCGCAATGCTGGTGCAAAGGTACAATTTTTCTGAGCAGAAAACAAGAATATGGCAAAAAAGTTAGAAAAAAGTCTGTAAGTATCTGATTTATAGCGATATATATAAAATTGAATTTTGCATTTAATATCTTTGGGAAAACAAAGGTGTCATTAAGAGTGGGTGCCCCACTCTTAATGACACCCTGTAGGAACCATCCTGCAAAATGACACAGCTTTAGAAAGAACCTTTTTCAACTCGTTATCTATTTGATTTTCAGATAGTCATCACTCTAAAATCACTCAAACAGACTCTATTATTTAATATTAAAATCGGAAAAGCTTGCATATTAGAAAAATAATGCTTATATTTGCAGAAAATTTCAGAAAAAGAGATATTGAGGAGTACGAGGGGAGCTTATGGTGTACAAGAACGCAACAGAATACAATTGCCCCTGGAAGAAATCAAACTTGCCTTCGCTGCATCCTGCGTGGAGGGAACGGCGAGAAAGTTACATTGCCGACGACTTCATCATGGAAATGCAGAGGGGATAGTATTAAGAGAGGGTGTCATTAAGGTTTTAACGGATATATTTGGTTATTAATAATGGAGGATTGAATATGAATAAATTAACAAGAGAAGAGGCTCTTAGACGTTGGGAATCAGCCAAGGCTACAAAGAAAGCCATGGTTGACAAGATGCAGAAGATGCTTTATGAAGACTACAAATTACGTACGGGCGAAGAACCTGTAAACTTTAATGTCTTGTAATGGAGGAATTGGAATTAAATAGAATAAATGCCAATTCTCCTTATATTGTTGAATTGGATTTTTCAACAGGCTTATTCAAGTTTGTAAGCGACTTTGGAGTAAGCTTTAGTGTTGCTTTTGAAAAAGACGAATTGCTGCAAAGCGGAGAGTCATATCAGTTTGCGTTGACTAATTATGAAGGAACCAAATCTCCACGAGATTCCAAAGTTAGAGAAACGGTAATGTGTATTGTGGATGAATTCTTTCATAAAAATCAAGCTGCATTATTATATATATGTGAAACTGGCGATGGAATGCAAAAAATGAGAATTACGCTGCATTGATTATCAGAAGAGACAATCCTCTGTTTAATGATTTAGTATCTGAGTTTACAAATACTATAACTTTATTGAATGGCAAGCCAGATTAATTCGGCTGCATTACTCCCACTCTTCTGGTGTCATGAAGAGTGGGTGTCATTAAGTGTCATTAAGGTTTTACTATCACTTTATCCTTTATTTCACGCCTATTTCTTGCTTATATCAGAAAAAAGCAGTAACTTTGCACGACTTTTCTGAAGCAGCATCTTTGCTTTTTACAAACAATTAGGTTTAATTTTCTAACTATGGGCAATAATACTTCCATTACGGAACACAAAAGACATTACTATCGAGAACTCCTATGCATCGGGGTTCCTATCATCATCGGACAGTTGGGAACCATCATTCTGGGATTCGCCGACACGCTCATGATCGGACATCACAGCACGGAGGAACTGGCGGCAGCAGGTCTCGTCAACAATATCATCACCTTCATCCTCGTTTCCTACATGGGATTCTCCTATGGTCTCACCCCTATCATCGGAAAACTCTACGGCATGGAGAAAACGGACCAAATAGGACAGAAAGTGAAAAATTCCTTCTTCGCCAATATGGTGGTGGGCGTCATTTTCTCGCTCGCTCTGATAATCCTCTACTTCAACCTCCATCGCATCGGTCAGCCCGAGGAATTACTCGCGCTCATACGCCCCTACTTCATCGTCAACCTCATTTCGGTGCTCTTCGTGGGCGTTTTCAATACGCTGAAACAGTTTCTCGACGGAATCGGAAATACCAAGGTAGCGATGTGGGTGATGATCATGGGAAACATCGTCAACATCTTCGGCAACTGGGTGCTCATCTATGGTGTGGGCCCTTGTCCGGAAATGGGATTATTAGGTGCCGGAATCTCTACCTTGGCAAGTCGTGTGCTCATGGCTGTGGCTATGGTGGGCATCATCGCCAGCACGAAGGAATACAGGGAATATCGCAACAATATCATAGCAAGCCGCATCAACGGGGCTGACTTCCGGGAGATGAACCGCCTGGGATGGCCTGTGGCGCTGCAACTGGCGCTGGAATCGGGCGCCTTTACGCTGAGCTGCGTGATGGTGGGATGGCTCGGAACGATTCCATTAGCTGCCCATCAGGTGATGATAACTATCTCCCAACTGTTCTACCTCGTACTCTCTGGTATGGCTGCAGCGCTGGCCATCCGAGTGAGCCATTTCGTGGGACAAAACGACTTTGCTGCCGTCAGGAGAAACGCCTACGATGGTTGGAGACTCAACCTGCTGTTCTCTCTCTGCATGGGCATTCCGGTGTTGCTGCTCAGACATCAGATAGGCGGCTGGTTCAATGATAATGTGGAGGTGCAGCAGTACGTGGCCCTGCTCATCATCATGATGATGCTCTACCAGTTTGGCGACGGTCTGCAATATACTTTTGCCAATGCGCTGAGAGGTATTGCCTGCGTAAAACCAATGGTGACCTATGCCTTCATTGCCTACTTCATCATCTGTCTGCCGTTGGGCTATACGCTCGGTTTTCCTTGCGGCATCGGTATCTTGGGCATTTGGATAGCCTTCCCATTCGGTCTCACCATCGCCGGTTTTCTCTACAAACACCGGTTTGAGAAGGAACTGAAGAAAATGGAAAACATTTTTTTAGAAAAAAATTTTTGATGTCTGAAGGATATTTTGTACTTTTGCCCTCGTAGAATCATCCCCCAAAAAGGAATAGCCGGAGATTCTCATCTGGGAAGAACCGCCCCAGAAGTAAACTTTTTCTATGAGAAGTATAAGTAAACATGAAACAACAGATAGTCTATAACCTGGAAGAATTTGCTGCCAAATATCATCTGACAGACATTTATGGCGCCTACGCTGCCCACTTCGCCATCAACGGCGGGGAAAACAACTGCGTAAGCTCGGAAGAACTGGCGGAAATGGTGAAGGAACGTACGCTCTTCACCAAACTGCTGTTACTGAAACAGGGCAAATGCCTGCTGCATTTCAACAGCAATAAGGACGAAACCCTGGAAGTGAAAACGGGCGAATTTCTCATTGCTTCGCCTAAGGAAATCGTAGCGTTGAAGGAGGTTTCACCCGACTTTGAGGCGGAATGTATTCTGGTGGACGAGCATTTCACCGACCAGCCTACCCGATACCAGCCTTCACCTGAAAAGATGAAAAGCATCGCAGATATTTTCCACTTCGTAAGAGACATTGTAAGGCACCAGCACATCAACAAGATTGAAATGATCAAGAGTATGTTCAACGTGCTCAAACTCATCATTGAGGAACTGCCCTACGAGCAATGTTCCGTTTCCAACGACTTGGGGCACAAGAAGGAAGTGTATGAAATTTTCCTACACCACCTCTACCGCTTCTTCCGCAAGGAGCGACAGATTAGATTCTATGCCGACAAGCAGAATGTTTCTGCCGCCTATCTCTCAAGACTGGTAAGGGAAATCAGCGGTTCTACGGTGAATGAGCACGTTACATCTCTGGTTTACAAGGAAATATGCAACCTGCTCACCCAGTCGGACATGACAATGGGGGAAATAGCCGACTATCTGAACTTCAGCGACCAGAGCGCCCTGACCAATTTCTTCAAGCAACGATCGGGAATGACGCCATTGGCGTATAGGGGAAAGAAATAAGAAAATTTCTGGAAAACAAAATAAAAAATCAAAGCCTGCAAGCGGAATCCGAGAGAGAGATAGATGGATTCGCCTGCAGGCTTCTTCAATGAATGTATATACTTGGATTCAATTAGTTATGGAAAGTTTTGTTTTTCAACTCTTCATATCCCACATTTATTTCAATGTGAACTTATGAGAATGAAGCATTTCCTTAGGGTCGAGTGCCTTGTCGAGCTCCTCCTTGCTCATCAGTCCCTGCTCTATCACGATGTCATAGACTGAGCGGCCTGTGGCATGAGCTTCCTTGGCTACCTTGGTGCTGGCCTTATAACCGATAATCGGATTGAGGGCTGTCACGATACCGATACTGTTCTTTACCATCTCATAGCAACGCTCCTTGTTGACAGTAATGCCCAATACACATTCTTCTGTAAGGGTTTCGATGGCGTTCTTCATCCAGGTAAGGCTCTCGAAGAGACTCTCTGTAATGATAGGTTCCATCACATTCAACTCCAACTGACCTGCCTCGGCTGCAAAACTGATCGTTGTATCGTTGCCGATTACCTTGAAACAAACCTGATTAGTCACCTCTGGGATAACAGGATTTACCTTGCCCGGCATGATGGATGAACCAGGAGCCTTAGGAGGAAGATTGATCTCGTTCAGACCGCAGCGTGGACCTGAAGCCATCAGTCGGAGATCGTTACAGATCTTGGAAAGTTTCACTGCCAAGCGCTTCAAAGCTGAAGAATAGCTTACGTAAGCACCTGTATCTGGTGTAGCCTCCACCAAGTCGCTGGCAGATACGAAGTTCTCACCGGTCAACTTACTGAGGTTGGCTGCACAGAGTTTAGCAAAGCCCGGAACAGCGTTCAGACCTGTACCGATGGCAGTACCGCCCATATTGATTTCGTGGAGAAGCTTCACGTTGCGCTCCAGATTGAGGATTTCCTCCTCCAGGTTGTTGGCGTATGCGTTAAACTCCTGTCCGATAGTCATCGGAACTGCATCCTGCAACTGAGTACGTCCCATCTTGATGGTGTCGAAATACTCCTCAGCCTTGTAGCGGAAAGCGCTGATAAGTCCGGTAAGAGCGCCCACGAGATGAGCATTCATGCGGATGAGAGCGAGACGGATGGATGTAGGATAAACATCATTGGTGCTCTGTCCGCAATTGCAATGGTCGTTAGGAGAAACATACAGATAGTCACCCTTCTCGCGTCCCAAGATTTCAAGGGCACGGTTGGCGATCACCTCATTAGCATTCATATTGACAGAAGTTCCAGCACCACCCTGTACCATGTCGATAGGGAAATTCTCGTGCCACTTGCCGTCTATGATTTCACGGCAAGCCTCAGCCATAGCTCCGGAAATCTCATCATTGATAACTCCGAGAGAATGATTAGTCTGGGCAGCTGCCAGCTTCACGTATGCAATAGCGATGATGAAATCAGGATAATCACACATCGTCTTGCGAGAAATATGATAATTGTTAATACCGCGCTGAGTTTGAACACCATAAAGTGCGTCAGCAGGAACTTTGAGTTCACCTAAAAGGTCAGACTCTACTCTGAATTTCTTTTCGTCAGCCATCATGTTATGTCGTTTAAGTTAGTATTTATTCTATTAGTTATTGTTATTTTTTCTACTACAAAGATACGATGATTTTTGCTGAAGTTATTTATAAAAAACGAACCATTATTTGTAAAAAGCAAACTTGGGGTGTTTTTTTAAAAGTAAAAAAGTAAAAAGGTAAAAAGGTAAAAAGAATTTTTAAAGGACAACGTCTTTTTACCTTTTTACTTTTTTACCTTTTTACCTTTAATACGCTTTCAGCCTGTAGAGCATTCCGATTTCAATACGGTCTGTATTATAATCGGTCAGCCCGGAAGCCTTACTGTAATCATACTTGCGCCCGGTATAGGCGAGGAAGAGGCGGAAATTCTGCGATTTTATTTTAATCCTAGCGTTTTTTGATTTCCCATTCCTCATCCCCCCATTTCTCATTTCTCATTTCTCATTTGTCATTTCTCATTTATAATAGCTGGATGATCAGATAACCGATGCTGAGCGGATTTTCCATGCTATATAAACCCAAAAAGCTACATTCTCCAGCATTTCTGCCGAAGATGTAGCTCTTCTTTTCAATAATCATCATTTTACTTATTCATGCGTAGCGAAACGCTGCTCTGCCAGCTTCTCGTACTTAGTACCTGGCTTGCCGTAATTGGCATAAGGCCAGATGCTGATACCGCCACGAGGAGTGAAAATACCAGTCACCTCAATGTACTTAGGATCCATCAGACGGATGAGATCCTTCATGATGATGTTCACACAGTCCTCATGAAAATCACCATGATTGCGGAAACTGAAAAGATAGAGCTTCAAACTCTTGCTTTCCACCATCTTCACATCAGGAATATAACTGATGCGAATCTCCGCAAAGTCGGGCTGACCGGTAATCGGACAAAGCGATGTAAACTCAGGGCAGTTGAAACGTACCCAGTAATCATTGCCCGGATGCTTGTTGACAAAGGTCTCCAGCACCTCAGGTGCATAATCCATTCTATATTCGGTTTTGGCTCCGAGAGCCTGCAAACCATCTTGTTTTCTATCCACTGTCTTGGTAAATTTTTTATTTGTGAATTACGTAATTAGTTGAGACTGAATATCTTGAAGACATTATAAGAGATGTTGTTGTCATAAACATCCTCACCCTCATGCTTCTTGATGGCCTTAACCACACGGATGGTTACAGGCAACACGATGATTTCATATACTGTCTTGAGAATAACCTGCCAGAGCATGAGCCAAGGCAACTCGGAAGCAGGAACTACGCCTCCCAATGCCAATGGGAAGAAGATGATACTGTCGCAACTCTCTCCTGCCACAGTACTGAGAATAGCACGGGCTGAGAAATGCTTGCCACCATCACGAATCTTCATCACACTCATCACATAGGCATTGGCAAATGAACCTACGATGAAGGCTACGAAGGAAGCGGCAGCAATGCGTGGAGCCAGACCGAAAATGGCGTGGAAACCAGCATCATTGGTCCAATAAGGTGCTGCAGGAATCACATCACAGATGGCGCCGAGAGCCACGAAGAAGAAATTCATGGCAAAACCTGTCCATATCAGCAGGCGGGCTTTCTGATAACCCCACACTTCACAAACGACATCATTGATAATGTAGCTCACTGGGAATACAATGAGTCCACCGGTCAGAGATACTGGCCCGAAGGCAATTTGCTTTGTTTCGAGCACGTTTGCCGCAATCAGACAAACGCAAAAGAGGATGCTGAAAAGCATAAACAGCACACTCACTTGAGTTGTTTTCTTTTCCATTTTTCTTGTTTTTTACGAGGTTTACCAAGCACTCAGATTTTGCTCCTGACAAGGTGGAAATCTGTTCACCATGCAAAAGCGGCTGCAAAATTACGATTTTTTCTTGAATTCTCCAAATTTTAGCATAGAAATGTAGGATTTTTGAAATTCCTAAAATACATAGTCCCACAGATTTCACAGATTTACACAGATTTTTTGAAACAAAAAATAAATCTGTGAACATCTGTAATATCTGTGGGACATTTTTCGGGCGCACTGAATGTGACTTATAACACACCCTCTTATATATATAATAATGTATAGGGATTACTCAGCAGCTGCTTCCTCCTGACGATCATCTACATTGTCGCCATCTGTTGGAGCCAAAGTTGCCTTGAAATCAGTAATGCCGTTCTTCACGAGGATATTGTACCACTGGAGCAACTTCTTGATGTCACTATCGTGTACACGGTCACGGTCGTAGTTAGGCAAAACCTCTGCGAAATAGTCGTGAAGTTCCTGAGCAGAGCACTTCTTATAGTTGAGGCTGCTTACCTGACTGTTCTCTTTCTTGCCTACACTCTCCAAAACCTCCCAGAGGGCGATTTCATCTGCATCTGTGTACATAGCGATGTCGCCAAGACTTGTTACACGGTCTGTAGCGAAAGCTGGAATACGTCTGTGAGTCTCATCAATAGTCTCCACGATGAGGTTTCTGTTTCCACGAGATACCAGTTTATAAAGGCCTGGCTTACCTGCAATTGAAAGAATTGTTTCCATTGTTCTTTTTATTTCTTATTTATTATTTCTTTGTTTACTTTTTCCTTTTATTTTTCAAAGAAGAAATTCTCCCCTCTTTCATTCGAAGAAAGAAATCTCCCCTTCTCATTCGAAGAAGGAAAACTCCTATCACTTCTCAGCAGAAGTCCTACTTCACCTGATTCAGGAGTCTGTCAATCTGCAGATTCAAATCTTCCTTTCCATCATTTCTGATTTCAAAATCACTCTGCAAAACGACATCAGCCTGAGGCAACTGGGCATTTATCCATTCCTCTGCTTTCTGGCGGGAAATCTGATCGCGCTGCATAATCCGCTGCAGACGGACTTCCTGTGGAGCCGTCACGCAGACCACATAGTCGAAACGGGTGCGATGAACAAAACCACTGTCAAAGAGAATGGCGCTTTCCAGCCAGTTCTTTCCGCTCTGTTCGAAATCGCGAGCCACAGCAGGATGAACCACATCATTGACTGCCAGTTTGTTGGTCTCACTCGCCAAAAGAAACTGAGCCAGAACTGGTTTCTGAAGCACTCCGTCCGCATAGACCTCATTGCCCACAAGCAGCTTTAGTGCAGCCTGCAACTGCTCATCGCTACGCATCAGCCTTTTGGCCGCAGCATCGCAGTCGTAAACCTCGATTCCACGCTTGGCAAGTTCTCTGCAAACAAAACTCTTGCCGCTTCCGATTCCTCCTGTAATAGCTATTTTCATCAGATTCTACTTTTATAGATCCTCCTATTCCCTATTGCTGTTCAAGCAGATAATCCACCTTCTCCACTTCAAGCATTGCTTTGCTCACGGTTCGTGGCACACTGCGCAGCTGGAGCGTACACTTATCAGCCGGATTGGAAGACAGTTCGTCGTAATCGACAACCACCTTGAACTGGTCGGCACTGACGGTTCTGAACAGGCTGGCACCTATCGTAAATCTGACGGTGACACGGGAAGGGAATGTGCGGAGCACCATGCCCGGAGGCATATTGATGGACGTAATCGGAACATCGATTGTCTCTTCGGTCAGGACATCAGGATAAACGGAAAGGCGCACCGTATTCGGAACTATCTTGACACCCACAATCCTCTGCAAGCGCACCGTCTTTTGGATTGTATCCTGCAAGTTGCGATAGTTGAATGGTTCTATCTCCACATAGCGCAACTGGTCGAGCCGTTTCTTGTTGGCATAAACCGTCACCGTACCCGGCAGAAATTCCGTATGAGCCAGATAATAAGTCTTGCTCGTCGTAATCTTTCCCCTGAACCTGACAGGAACCTGCTTGGAAGCACCATATGTGAAATAGAAATCCAGCTTTTCAGGCTTTACAGACAGAAGTTTGCTGGAGCCATAGAGCTGGTTCTGCAGCTGCTTCACCATGTCGGCATTAGGAATCACGCCGTGCCCCTGGTCCTCATCTGCATAAGTAGCAAACTTGAACGAGAGCGGCTTAAACCATTTACCATATTTGTAGGTAACCAATGTAAAACCCTTATCCCTCACCATAACCCGCACAGTATCAGCAGGTTCGTCGGTCACAACGGCATTACGGGGTACATTGACAAGGCGCACAGGCACCTTTAATTCTTCCTCATAAGTCTCATTGAGCGCCATCATCAACCAGAAAGCACCGCTGAGAAAGAGAAAGAACAAAAAAATCAGAAACTCCTTGTTCAGCGCACTGAACAAAAAGTTTCTAATCACTTGCCATATTTTTCCTATATTATGCATTTGGAGTCTGAGCAGTAGCATCAGCGAACACGTAGCCCTTAGCTACAGTGATTACTACGCCACGAGCAATCTCAACATCTACAGTATTCTGCTCCAAGTTGATACGCTTAACGGTGCCATAAACACCACCGCCAGTAACAACCTTAGAACCTTCCTGCAGAGAGTTCTGGAATTTGCGGATTTCCTTCTGCTTCTTCTGCTGAGGACGAATCATGAAAAACCACATGATAACAAAAATTGCTACCATCATAACGAGGAAGCTTATATTACCACCACCTTGTGCTTGCAATAATAAATTCATAGTTGCTATTATTTAAAATGTTATTAATATTCTGTTTTCAACTTCAGTCTATCGACCTCAGTCTGTTTTCATTACGGAACTTTATCTTCTGTGATGTTCCTTGCGAGGAGGCAATTCCTTGGCAATGATACCACGGTCGATGAGGAATCTGCCGATATTGTCGAGCATTCCGTTCACATATCCGCCGCTTCGAGGAGTACTATATACCTTGGCCAAGTCAACATACTCATTGATGCTGACGGAAGCAGGAATATTTGGGAAATTGACCATCTCTGCAATGGCAATCTGCATAATAACCACATCCATGTAAGCCAGACGGGAGAAATCCCAGTTGCGGGAAGCATCACTCATATAGCGCTGATACTGGTCGCAATTGAGGATAGTAGAGCGGAACAGCTTGCGGGCAAAGTCACGGTCCTCCAAATCTTTATATTCAGGAAGAAGTTCCTGGTCGGCCTTATTTTCCTGCTCGAAACGCTTGATGGTTTTGAGCACGAATGTGTCAACCACTTCTTTGTCATCATTCCAATAGAGGCTCTTTTCCTCCAGAAGAGCATCCAGCTCATCATTGTTCATCACAAAATTCTTGTAGAACTTACGCCAAGCCTCACGGTCTGCCTCATAGTTGTCTTCCTCTGAAGCCATGTACTCCTGAAAAGCCTCGCTGGCTGTAATGTTAGTGTAGAGCTTACGCACGAATTCAATGTCATCATCCCATGAAGAATGTTTCGCATCAATCCAATCTCCCAACATTTTGTTTTCTTCCAACTGAACTGCCAAACGATTGAACGCAAATTTCTGCGATGGAGCCTCTGCCCCTTCACGCTGAGCACGAGCCAACTCCACGTCGTAACGCTTGCGAGCCTCTTTAGTGACAGCCACAATGAGTTGCAACATGTAGTTATACAAGTCGTACGCTTTAGAAAGACTAAACAACAATTCCTTCTCAGCATTATCCATGTTGTGATTGCCGTTTTGATAGTACGCATAGGTTAACTGTACAATCTTTCTTCTAATTAAATCCCTATTAATCATTCTCTAATAATTTAAAGGTTTATATTACTGTCGTTATTTGACACGGCAAAAATACATATTTTATATGGAACATGCAAGAAACCAGTGGATATTTTCTACTTTTTTAAGGATAGAAAGCCCGTTTACCCCCTTCTGAGTCCTCAAAGAATTACTTTTTAGCATTTTTTTCTTCATAAATTTGCTTATTTCAAATATTTGTTGTAATTTTGCACCCGCTTTTGCAAAGCTTATCCGTGTGATGGCGAGTTAAGGCACTAATTATTAATACTTAATTTAGAGTAACACAAATGAAAGAGATTAATGTAACAGGTCAGAAGCGTACAGACCTTGGCAAGAAAGCTTCTAAGTCATTGCGTAAGGAAGGTTTTGTTCCTTGTAACTTGTATGGTGAGAAGAAGGGTGAGAACGGTGCTCCAGAGGCATTGTCATTCGCTGTTCCTTTCGCTGAGTTGCGTAAGGTTATCTACACTCCTCACGTATATGTTATCAACCTCATCATCGACGGTGAGAGCCACACAGCTATCATGAAGGAGATCCAGTTCCACCCAACTACAGACGCTCCTTTGCACGTTGACTTCTACGAGGTGAACGACAAGAAGCCTATCACTATCGGTATTCCAGTGAAGTTGGTAGGTCTCGCACAGGGTGTTCGTGATGGTGGTCGTATGAACCTTTCTATCCGTAAGATCAACGTAACTGCTCCTTACCAGGTAATCCCTGAGCACCTCGACATCGACGTTACTGCTTTGAAGATCGGTAAGAGCATCAAGGTAGGTGACCTTTCATTCGAGGGTCTTGAGTTGGCTACAAGCAAGGCTGTTGTAGTTTGCTCTATCAAGATGACACGTAACGCTCAGCTCGCTGCACAGCAGGCTGATGAAGCTGCTGCTGAGTAATCTTGATTGACAACCCGTAAATTGAAACACATTTAGATTTTTCAAATTGGATAAATATTTGATTTGTGGTCTTGGAAATCCGGGCGATGAATACGCAGGAACAAGACACAACACGGGATTTATGGTATTGGACGCTTTTGCTAAAGCGTCCAATATTCATTTTGAGGATAAGCGTTACGGATTCGTGGCCGAAACTTCCATCAAGGGACGTAAGGTGTTCCTTCTGAAACCTACCACCTTCATGAACCTCAGCGGCAACGCCGTAAGATACTGGCTCAACCAGGAGAAGATAGATCAGAAGAGGCTGCTCGTCATCAGCGATGAACTGGCTCTGCCGCTCGGCGCTTTCAGACTGAAAGCCAACGGAAGCAACGGCGGACACAACGGACTGGGACACATCCAGCAGCTTATCGGACAGAACTACGCCCGACTGCGCATGGGCATCGGAAACGAATATCCACGCGGAGGACAGGTGGACTGGGTGCTCGGAAAATACACAGAGGAAGACATGAAGGAACTGCAACCTGCCATCGACCTCGGTGTGGACATCATCAAAAGCTTCGTCCTACAAGGTATTGACATTACAATGAATCAATACAACAAGTTAGGAAAAAAATAAGAAATGAAAGAAACAGCAAGAATAGACAAATGGCTCTGGGCTGCCAGAATCTACAAGACGCGCAGCATTGCGGCTGATGCCTGCAAGAATGGGCGCGTCACCGTGGGCGGCGTAAACAGAAAACCATCCTACATGATCAAGAGAGGAGATGTGGTCAGCGTGAAAAAGGCACCTATCACCTACTCTTTTGAAGTGCTCGACTGCATTGAGCAACGAGTTGGTGCTAAAATGCTCTTTGCTGTCTATAAGAATGTAACCGACCCTAAGCAGTATGAACTGCTGGAAATGAGCCGCATCAGCGGTTTCGTGGACAGAGCCAGAGGTACAGGTCGTCCTACTAAGAAGGAACGACGTGCGCTGGATGCTTTCGTGGACCCAGCCATGTTCGGATTTGAAGACGAAGACTGGGAGGAAGAGGAATAAAAGTTGTGTTTTCAGCGACGACAACAGAGACTATAGCGACAAGTCCAAGTACGAGGTTTTCTCTCTGACTTTCGGTTATAAATTCAAACTGTAGGATATTCTTCCTAAAATTTAAATCTCCCACAACTTTGACTTTCTGTAAGTTGTGGGAGATTTTTCGTATCAATATTCCAATTATATACGTCATAGTATTCCAAATGGTAAGAAAAAGGATTTTTTTTACCTTTATTATCAAAAAAACTATCCAAAAGTTTGCATCCTATTGTTTTTTACTATATCTTTGCCCTCGCTAACAGAAACAAACGGTCTGCAAATATGCTTTCCATATCAACAGAAAAGATGGATCAGCAATATGCTCCCCCGTCTGCCTCTATTAGCAAATATAGTAGAATTCTAATATATAAAAGTAAATAGTAAATAGTATTAACTAAATTTAGATTAGAGATTATGAAAAAGATTATTGCAATGGCAGCTCTCGTGCTGTCTTCAGTAGGTGCTTTCGCACAAAATGCAGCTGGTACAACAACCATTCAGCCTAAAATTGGTTTGAACGTTTCTACAATTGGTGACAACGATTGGAAAGCAGGTTTCGTTGGTGGTGCAGAATTACAGTATCAGGTTACAGATAAATTCGGCCTTACTGGTGGTCTTCTCTACTCAATGCAAGGTTTGAAGGCGAAGAAGATAGAAGGTTCTATTGCTGGCGAAGATTTTGAAATTGGTGGTCAGAAGTGGACTCCAAGCTATCTCAACATCCCTATCACTTTGAATTACTACCCAGTACAGGGTCTTGCTCTCAAAGCAGGTGTTCAGCCAGGTTTCATGGTTGACAAAGATGGTGCAGGTGATGGCGTGAAGACATTCGACCTTTCTATCCCTGTTGGTCTCTCTTATGAGTATCAGAACTTTGTATTCGATGCACGTTACAACATCGGTGTTACAAAACTCTACGACCATAGCGATGGTTACAACAATGTTCTCCAGATTACTGTAGGTTACAAGTTTGCTCTCTAAACTCAGAACAGAATTTGAATCATAGATCAACAGAACTGTTTTTAAATGATAAATCAACAAGAACAGTTTCAATAAAAATCCCTCTCAACAAACCGGACATCGTCCTGTAAGTTGAGAGGGATTCTCTTTTGAATATGATTGAGTTTTTACTTTTCCTGATGATCATCCTTGATTTCCTCAATATAGGAAACATCATTCGAAGAAGAAGGAGTTGATGAACTGATTTCTTCAGCCTTCGTCCACTTCCGCTTATTATTAGCTATCTTGAATGCATTGATACATTCCACAACGCCATAGATGAGCATGGTCCAGCCGATGATGAAGAGCGGTGCAAAGGCTATGGCTGAAGGTTTGATGACAGCAAGCAAACCAATCAGGAGAATGATGGAAGGAAAAATCCAATAAACAATTCCCACACGTCCCAACTTGCGAGCCGTAGCAAGATTCATAAACTGCGTCAATGCGCCCATAATCAGAATAACAGAAAGAATGAACATCAGACTGTTGATGAACGTATTAGGCATCAGAGCCAAAATCAAGCCCAAACAGAGACTGCCTATTCCCACAATAGGAAAATGAGGAGTCAATCCCGTGAGCTGCTTTCCATTAGCATCATAAACAACACCAACTTTACCCGAATTCCTCTTGGCACTGAAATAGGTAACGATGGAAATGACTCCCGAGAGGAAAAACAACACACCGATGGCTATGGTAATCCAAGTAACCGTCTGCTCACGATACTGAATGAGAAGTGCACCTACGATAATCGCACAGATTGCACGGAAAAATGAACTATGTATTACTTTCATATTTCTTTTTAGATTAATATTCGACAAACTATTAAAAAAACTTCTACAAAAATACAAACTATCTTTGATAAATCCAACTTTTTTTGTAATTTTGTTGGCAAATTAAGGATATTATGACAAAATTGTATTTAGTTAGACATGGTGAGACTGTAGATAATGCAGCCCAGATTATGCAAGGACAAACACCAGGCAAGTTAAACGCCACCGGCATTGCCCAAGCTGAGGAAGTAGCTCGCAAGATGGCCAATGACCACATCGATGTATTCATATCCAGCGATCTCTACCGCAGCATCCAGACTTGTGAGATAATCGCCCTACCTCATTTTCAGGATGAGAAATCCATGAAACAAGCCATGATTACAACCCCACTGATACGGGAGCGCGACTGGGGCGATTTCACAGGTAAGTTCATCCCAAGTCTTCCCAAAAATCCGAAAGACTGGCCAGACAACATCGAATCTATCGAAAAGATGAAATCACGCGCACAGAATTTCCTCACCTGGCTCAAGGTGACCTATCCCGACAAAACTATTCTTGCCGTAGGACACGGCATTATCAACAAGGCTATTCAGAGCGTTTATTTCAAGCGCCCTATGAACGAGATAGAAAAGATGGGAAACGCAGAGGTAAGAGTTCTGATCTTATAATCTGCTTCTATTCCCCACCTTATTATATATATATAGAAGAATCCAAACTATAGAATACCCAATATCCTATATGAAGAAGATTCTATATTCACACTTAACATTTCACATTTAACATTTATAAAACCCTCTCTTATGGCAAACAAAATCGCTTTGATTACAGGAGCTACCAGCGGTATCGGTGAAGCATGTGCACGCCGATTTGCTCAAGGCGGATACGACCTGATTCTTACAGGAAGAAACACAGGCAAGTTGGAAATCATCAAGAAAGAACTCGAAAATGCTTACGGCATTATGGTCCTTGCATTGGCTTTTGACGTTCGCAACCGTGAAGCTGCCCAGAAAGCCGTTAATTATATTCCTTCACACATGAAGAATATCGACGTACTTATCAATAATGCTGGTCTGGCTCGTGGACTGGAACCAGAATACGAGGGAGACTTTGAGGATTGGGATCAGATGATAGACACCAATATCAAGGGACTTCTCACCATGACCCGCCTCATCGTTCCAGGAATGGTCAGCAGAAATCATGGACACATTATCAATATCGGAAGTGTTGCCGGTGATGCTGCTTACGCAGGAGGCAATGTTTATTGTGCCACCAAGGCTGCCGTCAAGGCAATTACAGACGGACTCCGTATCGACGTGGCTCACACCAAAGTGCGCGTCACCAATGTAAAACCAGGATTGGTAGAAACCAATTTCTCCAACATTCGCTTCCATGGCGACAACGCCCGTGCCGACAGAGTTTACGACGGAATCGTACCGCTCAATGGTGATGATGTGGCAGATGTGGCTTTCTATGCAGCCAGTGCTCCAGAACACGTCCAGATAGCTGAAGTACTTGTGCTGGCCACCCATCAGGCAAACGGCACCGTCATTCATCGCAACTAAAAAATCCTCGCAAACAGAAAACGATTGCGATAAAATAGAAAATCCTCGCTACGAACACAACGATTCGTAACGAGGATTTTTATTGCTAAGACAATTTGCCTGAGAGCGATTATTTGTCGAGTTTCTCCACCAATCCTGTCACATAACTGCAAAGGATTCCGATACCCTTCTCGTTTTCACCACCCTGCGGAATGATGATGTCTGCATAACGCTTGGTGGGTTCGATAAACTGCTCGTGCATAGGTTTCAGCACCTTCAGATATCTGTCCACAACCATCGAAACCGTACGACCTCTGTCTATTGTATCGCGCTGGATATTGCGGATGAGTCGCTCGTCAGGGTCAGCATCCACGAAAACCTTCAGATCCATCAGGTCACGCAGCTTCTTGTTGAGCAAAGTCATGATTCCCTCGATGATGATAACCGGCTTCGGTTCCACATGGATCGTTTCCTTCTCACGATTACATTTCAGATAACTGTAAGTAGGCTGTTCGATAGCAATTCCATTGCGCAAATCAGCCAACTGCTTATGGAGTAATTTCCAGTCGAAAGCATCAGGATGATCGAAGTTGATAGCATGTCGCTCCTCATCCGTCATTCCCGTCGTATCATTATAATAGGAATCCAGAGGAACCACAGCCACATAATGAGGAGGCAAAGCATCCACGATTTTCTTGACCACAGTTGTCTTGCCCGAACCGGTTCCTCCTGCAATACCGATAATCGTTATTTTATCTTTTTCCATAGATTCGTTAATATTAATTTATTGTACGCGTACCTTATTATATATATAGAATAAACCCAGAGATCTCATCAGAAATCAAAGAATATCATCAAACATTCTCTTGTAGAAATCTGCTTTTTTCTCAACTGCCAAAGGATAAGCCCGGCTGCTGCTTGGCATTCTATAGAGCCTCAACGTGCGATTCTCGAAAGAAAACTCCACGTATCCTCCCATAGCAGGAGTCTCAGTAATACCATAATGTTCAGAAAACACCTTGGTAGCCAACTGTCCTGCCGTCAGCACCGCTTTACATTCCGGCAAAGCTCGCAGCATTCCATCCAGATCAGACTGTTCCACGATTTTCAAATCCTTGTCAGAAGCCGTATTCTTGGTACGAATCACTTTCTGCGCCGTATCAAAGAGAGCAACTCCCTTTTCTCCAAGAAAATCCTTGATAGCCTCCAGCCTGTATTGCTTATGCTCTACATCCACGAAATGAAGTTTATCTCCAAAAAAGATAATTCCAAAGATGCGCCACATATCATTCTGGAAATTAGGATAATACCAGGGAATGCACCAGCGCTTGGGTGAAGGCGGGAAAGTACCGAGCATCAGGAGATGCGCATTCTTGGGCAACCAAGGTTCAAAAGGATGACTCTCTATCATTTTCTTTATTTTTTTTACCTTTTTACTTTTTTACCTTTTTACCTTTTTACCTTTTTACCTTTAAAAATCACTTCACTTCCTTGACCAGGTACATGACTACAGGCAAGTGGTCGCTGAAACCATTGAGCCATCTGCCACCAGCCTGAGTGCGCAGCGGAGCACCCTTGTACTGACCTTCCTGCTGGATAAGATAATCGCGGCGGAAAACCTGATGAGCAAAATACTTCAATGTAGAGAAATCCTTATTCTTAGCATCCTTGTTGAGCAGGTTTGGCGTAATCACAATCTGATCGAAGAGATTCCAGTTGCCATTATAGAATAAGGTGCCCTTACCCTGCTTGGCCAAAATATTATACCATGGATTGTACATATCGTTTGGTCCAACCTGACTGATTTCCGGTTTGGCGCTCAACACCTCATGCATACTCTTATTGGTAGGATCATCATTCATATCGCCCATTACAAACACCTTCATATCCTTGTTGATGCGAAGCAGACTATCCTTGACAGCCTTGGTTTGGCGGGCACCCGACTCACGATAGAAAGAACCTGAGAAACGGCTTGGCCAGTGACAAACAATGACAGCCACATCCTCACCAGCCATTTCACCACGAACCGTCAGGAAACCACGAGTATAATAAGCACTGTCCTTCGCCTTCTCCTGAACATAAGGCACTAACTTTACATTCTTCACAGAGAAGAGAGAAGGATTGTAGAGGAAAGCACAATCAATGCCACGACGGTCTGGACCCTCTATATGACAGTATTTCATATTACGGGCCTTCAGAGGAGCCTGCTCTATCAAGTCGTCCAGCACTTTATGATTTTCCACCTCTGACAATCCGATGAAAGCACACCCCACCTTAGGCAACTTATCCGTACCCATGTCGGCAAGCGCCTTGGCCATATTGCGCAACTTATTGGTATATTTCATTCCGTTCCATCCCTTGGCAGGAAGATATTCATAATCATTCTTGCCCTCATCATGGCAAGTATCGAAGAGATTCTCCTGATTATAAAAACCTACTGCATAGAGATTGAATCGTTTCTGCCCTTGGGCAAAAGCAGCCAAGCTGACTATCAAGAAGGCCGCAAACATCAATACATTTTTCTTCATAAATTTATTTTTTATTTAGATTATCAAAAATCTTAAGTTAGTAAATGTGCGAAAACTCGCTATTAGAATGCAAATATCGGCATTTTATTTGAAAAAACCGCATACTTAATCAAAATTTAAACGAAAAAACTTTTAATTTTAAAAAATATTTTGTTACTTTGCAGACATTATTAGTAATTAAACTATAAACTATGCAACAAAAGGTAAAATTAGCAATGCTTGCGCTCTGTTATGGTCCGCTGGCTTTTGCACAGAATGTTGAGCAAAAGGCTGCATCCAACCTGGACGAGAACGCATTCACATTCACCGAAGCACAGTTGGGTGAGGATGATGACATGTCTCAGAATGTAACCATTCTCAACTCTACCTCTAACGTTTATGCATCGGAGGCAGGATTCCTCTTCTCTCCTATGCGTTACCGTTATCGTAGCTTCAATCAAAAGTATAACGAGGTTTACATCAATGGAGCACCTGTCAACGACATGGAAAGCGGCCAGTTCCGTTTCTCCAACATCGGTGGCTTGAACCGTTTCTCCAGAAATGTAGATTTTGCTTTGCCTTTCGAAGGAAATAACTATTCTATGACAGGCATGGCTGGTAGCAACAACTACGACTTCCGTGCCGGAAGCATGCAAGTGGGTCAGTATGCATCAGTTGCTGTTGCCAACAGAAATTACACACTTCGTGGTCTCTACACTTACAGCAGCGGTTTCAACGACCGTGGCTGGGCATTCAGTGCCGGTCTCACCTACCGATGGGCCAATCGTGGTTATGTGGAGGGTACTTTCTACAATGCTTTATCTTACTACATCGGTGTTCAGAAGAAGTGGAACAATGGTCACTCCCTGAGTATCTCTACCTGGGGCAACCCTACCGAGCGCTCTACCCAGGGTGCTTCTACCGACGAGGCTTACTGGCTCGCCAACGACCGTTACTACAACCCTTACTGGGGTTATCAGAACGGCCACAAGCGCAATTCGCGCGTTGTCAACGACTTCTCCCCTTCTGCTATCGCAACATGGGACTGGGATATCAATGATAAATTGAAACTCACAACTTCTGCATTTGCCAAGTACTCTATGTACAAGAGCACCAAACTCAACTACAACAATGCAGAGAACCCACAGCCAGATTACTGGAAGAACATGCCAAGCAGCTACTATGACATCTGGAATCTTTCTTCTGTCAACAACAACCCTAATACATGGCAGAGCTGGAAGAACTCATACGATTTCTGGACAGCAAGCAAGGCTAACCGCCAGATTGACTGGGACCGCCTCTACTATGCTAACGAAAATGCAGCAAAGGCTGGCAATGAAACAATGTACTACATCCAGGCTAAGCATAATGACAACTTGAACCTCACCTTGTCATCTACGCTTACTGCAAAGGTAACCAAGAACTCCAAACTGGTGAGCGGCTTCATCTTTGCCAGCAACAGCAACCGCCACTACCAGACTTTGGAGGATATGCTTGGCGGCTCTCTCTTCCACAACATCAATAATTACGCTCTCGGAAAGTATCCAGCTACTGATCCAAGAGTTCAGTATGACTTAAACCGTCCTAACGCCCCAGTCAACGAAGGCGACAAGTTCGGTTACGATTACAAGATTGAAGTGATGAAGGGATTGCTCTGGACATCTTACACTGCAGAATTAGGCAGATTCCAGACTATGTTCAGCGCTAAATTGGGTCAGACCAATATGCGCCGTCATGGCTATATGCGCAATGGTATGGCTGCAGAAAACTCTTATGGCAACAGCGGAATCGCCAGAATGGGCGAAGGTGGTGCCAAGGGTAGCATCAGCTTCGACGCCGGTCGCGGTCATGCGTTCAAATTAGGTGTTGGCTACGAGTGGCAGCCACCTAAGGCTAACACAG
Source organism: Prevotella sp. AM42-24 (assembly GCF_003461825.1). NCBI lineage: Bacteria > Pseudomonadati > Bacteroidota > Bacteroidia > Bacteroidales > Prevotellaceae > Prevotella > Prevotella sp. AM42-24. The sequence continues at coordinate 129,024 of NZ_QTXV01000005.1, forward strand.
CATTCGTATCTCCTGAGGTTCAGAATGACTTCGTGAGAGATTTGCATGATGAGCATATCTTCAGCAGCGAGTTCGCTTACCAATACCAGAACTCATGGATGCACGCCAACCTGAATGCATACTATAGCCGTCTGGACCACGTTACGGAGTGGCAGAACTTCTATAGTGATATGGACAACTCGTTCGTATATTTCAGTCTTCCTGGCTTGCAGAAGGAATACTATGGTGTAGAATTGGGTCTCGACTTCAAACTCACATCTTTCCTCAACTTCAAGGCTATCGGTACTTTGAGCGACAACAGAATCCTCAAGAATATTGAGACAACACGTTCTGAGTCTATCACTGGAGACTTGAAAACTGAAACAACATATATTAAAGGTATGCGCGAGAGCGGAACTCCTCTCAACGTAGGAAGCCTTGGTTTGAGCTATCATGCAGGTGGCTGGTTCATCGACCTCAATGCCAACTACTATGATCGCATCTACCTGTCATACGCACCTATCTACCGCACCCAGTCTGAGTTGTCTCGTCTCAACGCATTCGACAACTTCGGCAACCTGATGCCAGGTTATACAGACCAGGCTAAGGGTCATGGTGGCTGGATGGTTGACGGCAGCATCGGCAAGAGCGTACGCTTGAAGCACGGCAGCTTGAACTTCAACTTGATGATTACCAACATCCTGAACAACCAGAAGATTGTATCTGGCGGCTATGAGCAGAGCAGAAGCGACTTCTCAGGTAGCGGTGATAGCAGCAAGGAGCGCGTTTACAAGTTCTCCAAGAACCCTAAGAAGTATTACGTATTCGGAACAAATGGTATGTTCCAGGTTTCTTATAGATTCTAATAAAAAGGAAAGATATGAAAAAAATATTATTCATAGCAATGGCTTTTGCCAGTATGTTTTTTGCATCTTGCATGGGCGATGGTTATGCTGATCCTGATAATACGATTAAGGTGCCTGCGGCTCCTGTCGGTGACAATAATATCAAGGAGAAGAATGTCATCACAATTGCACAGCTGAAGGAAGACTACAACAGCCTCATTGCTAATAAGAGATATGAACAGATAGACAAGGACATCCAGATCAAGGGTTACATTACTGGTAATGATCTCGGTGGAAACCTTTACAACGAGGTTTGTCTGCAGGACGAGACGGGTGGTATCTTAGTTTGCATCAACAAGGGTGCTCTCTATGGCGAACTTCCTGTTGGCCAGCAACTCCTCATCAATCTGAAGGGCCTCTACATTGGTGGTTACGGTTCTCAGGCTGAGTTGGGCGGTGTCTATACCAACAGCACTACGGGTGCACAGTCTATCGGTAAGGTTGACCGCTACGAGTGGAACAAGCATTTCAAGATTTTGGGTTCTCCAGACGCAGCCAAGGCTGAAAGTCTGGTAGAGGTGTTCGACAAGACCAAGATCAAGGATGCTGACTATCTGAAGTCTTGCTCTGGCAAGTTGATGCGCATTGAGAATGTACAGTTCTCTCAGGCTGACGGTAAGGCCGTTTATGCCCCAGAGACAGAAAAGGACAAGACCAACTGCGTGAACCGCAACTTGACCGATGCAGAAACCAAAACACCTATCAGTGCTTCCAACCTCTTGGTTCGCACTTCTGCTTATGCCAAGTTTGCCAATGTTGCTTTGCCAAAGGACCCTGTCAACATTACAGGTATTTTCACCCGTTTCAACAATGTTTGGCAGATTCTGATCCGTACAAGCAATGATGTTGAGACTGCGCTGAATGTTACTGGTGGAACTAAGGAAGAACCTTACACCGTAACCAACGCTCTCAAACTCATCAATGCCGGTAAATATACAACAGATAAGGTTTATACTACCGGAATCATCTGCGAGGTAGGTAACGTTGATACAGGCTCGTATGGTAATGCTACATATTCTATCTCTGAAGATGGAAAGGCTGTTGCCGGCAAGATGATCAAGGTATTCCGCGGCTTCAATCTCGACAACCAGAAATGGACAGAAGAGACAAAGGGCACCCTTGCCGTAGGAAAGAAGGTTGTCATCTGTGGAGCATTGACTATGTACAATGGCACTCCAGAAATTGACAGCGGAAACTACCTCATCTCTATCAAGTAATTCATCCATTAGAAATTTTTAAATCGAATAACAATATGAAAAAGATTATATATTCATTGTTAGTGTTGGCCATGTCAGCCTTTACTTTCAGCAGTTGCGAGGACGTTCCTGCTCCTTACGACATGCCTACCAAGCCAGAGACTCCAGAACTTTCAACAGATGGAACTGAAGCCAACCCATATACAGTAGCTGATGCTAAAATTGCTGCTACGGGTACTAATGTTTTCGTAAAGGCTTTCATCGTAGGTTATGTACCCGACAAGGCCCTGAATGAAGCTATTTTCGGCGACGCTGCAAGTGCAGCAAGTGCTCCAACAAACATCTTGGTCGCTGCAAGTGCAGATGAAACCAACGTAACAAACTGTATGCCAATCCAGTTGCCACCAGGTGCAATTCGTACTGCACTCAACCTCAAGGATAATCCTGGCAACTTGAAGCAAGAAGTGATTCTCTGCGGTAATATTGAGAACTACTTTGGTGCAACTGGTTTGAAGAGTGTTGCCTATGCTAAGATTGGAGCCAAGGAATTTGGCACAAAACCTGGCGGTTCTACCACTACTCCAGATACTCCAACAGACGGTTACATCAACGAGACATTCAATAAGAGTTTTGGTACATTTACTCTGAAGAACATTAAGGGTACTCCATGGGTCATTGATTCTTATGGCTATGCCAAGGCAACAGGTTATGAAAACACAAGTAAGGTAACAACCCCTTCAGAGAGCTACCTCGTATCTAAGGCTATTGATCTCTCTTCATCAAAGGGAGCTGCCTTGAAATTCTCTTATATCTTGCGCTATGCTACCTACAATGGCGAGCCTACAGAAGGTGTAAAGAACCAGGTACTTATCACAGAGAACTACACAGGCGATCCTGCTACAACAAAATGGACCAATATCACTGGTACTCTAACCGAAGGAACTGACTGGAAGACTTGGTCTACATATACCTACGACCTTACTCCTTACAAGGGTAAGAAGAATATCGTTATCGCTTTACACTATGCATGCGAGGCTAAATCAGGTACATGGGAGATAAAGGAATTGACTGTTAAGGAAGGTACTCCTACTGTAAAGCCTGAAACTCCAGATACACCTTCTACAACCGAAGGTATCTCAGTAAATGGACTTACTGTTACCTTGACGAATAGTGGAACCACAACTGGAGAAAGCTTAAAAGTAGAAGATCTTAGTACATTGAAGTTAGATGCAAACCCAACAGAGTTCACACTCTCTGACGGCACTATTTTCAAATTGGATTCAAATGGCAACAAGACAATGCCTGCTTACAACGAAAAAGCAAAAGAACTTCGCATTTATGCCAACAACATAATGACCATAACAGGCTCCAAAAACATTGCTAAAATCATCTTGACTTGCACTCATGACAACAACAAGAACACAGACTGTGTTGGTAATGAGACTGCAACCATAAAATTCTCTGGCAAGACTGCAACCTACACCAATGTGTTTACAGGTACAACAGGTGGTGGTGTACAACTTCGCATCAAGTCAATCGAAATTGTTTATGCCAAGTAATCCACTCAATTACAAATTACTTTAACTATCCCCATTGCCTCTCATCAGGCAATGGGGATTTTGTTTTCAGCAATGTTTCTTGTGTCCAAATGGTTTCTCCAGAAGTTCCTGCTATGCCCTTCAAGCGGTCCCTCGATGAACACGTGATGGGGAACTGGTGAACAAGAGACGAGCAACGAGGGATCACGAGGCGGGCAACGAGTGCCCAAACCGAGAACCACAATTTGGGCAACATATCTGTGAAAATAAAAAAAAGAGTAAAAGAAAGAAAAACATCAGGAAATATTTGGCAGAAAGAAGAAAAAGTCGTAACTTTGCACCCTGTTAAGTGTAAAGGCTATAATGGGCATGCACCGAAAGGACATGAGATGATGCGAAGAACATCCCCATAACGTCTATTTTTAATAACCCAATAAAAATAAAAAAGAAAAATGAAAAAAGGTATTCATCCAGAGAACTATCGTCCTGTAGTATTCAAAGATATGTCTAATGGCGACATGTTCCTCTCTCAGTCAACATGCAAGACTAACGACACTGTTGAGTTCGAAGGCGAGACTTATCCAGTAGTAAAGATTGAAATCTCCAGCACTTCTCACCCATTCTATACAGGTAAGAGCAAGCTTGTTGATACTGCAGGTCGCGTTGACCGCTTCATGAACCGTTACGGTAAGTTGAAGAAGTAATATACCTTTTCATTTAAAGGATATATTATCGCAAGATACAAAAGTGCGTTCGAGCGTAGTTGCATATACGCTGGTACGCACTTTTTTCGGTTTTATACATTTCTACGAGAAAGACTATTTTTATATTACAAATTATATTCTAACACGACTTTTATGAAACGAATCAAGATTTACCTTTTGATGCTTCTCGCTGCACTCACAGTAGGTAGCTGTGGAAGCGATAATGACGGTCCTGATGGTGGAGTTGACAATACGAATACCAACGCCAATGTTGTAACCCCAGGAATGCCTGACGAAATCACACGTTTGGAATTTCCAAAGGTGAAAGGTGGAACAAGTACAGTCATCGTTCACGAAACTGATCAATATGGTGTCAACTTCTGCACAGAATTTGATACCAGTAAGAAATCACAGCGATGGAGTTGCTATGCAGTCTATAAGAGTAACAACCGGAAAGGCTGGGATAGAGATAAATGGTGGTCTAAAGAAGGAGTATCATGGAATGGTAAGACTTGGAAAGGAGATCCTTTCCAGATAGACCCAGAAATTCCTGCTAACTTGCAACCAAGTATTAAAGAATTTAAATCTTCCAACATGCCAAGTGAAGGAATCACCTATTTCCAGAGAGGACATATCGTTGCTTCTGAAGACAGAATCTGCAGCAAGGATGTAAATGGACAGACTTTCTATATGACCAATATGCAGCCTCAGAGAGAAGAATTCAATACCGGCATTTGGAAAAAAATGGAAGGAAAAATCAGAGACTTACTGACATACAATATGAGCACTCAAACTGCGTATGCCAATGATACAATGTATGTCTGCAAAGGTGGAACCATTGATAAGTCTGAGCAGATTTTGGGCTATACTAAAAATGGATTTATAGTTCCTAAATACTTCTTTGCAGCAGTCATGATCAAAAACAAATCCGGTCATAAAGCTATCGGATTCTGGTTTGAACACAAAGATTATCCTTCCACAGAAAAGTTGAGCGCACATATTGTCAATATTGCCAAACTTGAGGAACTTACTGGTATCGACTTCTTCTGCAATCTTCCTGATGATGAAGAAAGACTGATCGAGAACGTGAATATCACACCATCCTATTTGCAAACTGTTTGGAGTAAAATAATAAACTAAGTTCTCTGATACTTTACAACATTTCATTATACAGAATAAGAGGATGCATCGAAACAATTCGTTTGATGCATCCTCTTCACTTTTCCTCCAACACAAGGGCTATCTTCTGCTATTAAAACGAGAAGACGTTCCCTTAATCGGACTCTGATAAGCAGCCTTACCAAATGATTTATGCTCAGTTACGCCTGCTCCACGAGTCTGAGCCTTGGCATGATTGGTATCGTTCAAGCGCTTAAAATCAAAATAGATAACATCGCCCTTAACGCTTCCCGTGCCTATCATATAACCGAAGAAAGTATCATATCCCTTCTTGTCTTCATATCCCAAATGGAAACCAGCCTGAGAAGAACCATAGTCTAACACAAAGGTAGCCCCACTTTTCTTGTACTTGATATAAATATCTCCATTATCCTCTATGTACCAGGAGAAATCCAAGGTCTGGCTCTTATCTTCATTGACATTTCCTTGAGAATCCAAGAGATAATCAGTCTCCACACCCTCTCCACTATAAGATTTTGAATTCTGATTATATTGGAAGAACTTCATGGTCGTATAATAAACCTCTGTGCTACGCGATTCGCCATCCGGATTGATATAAGAATAATCCATCTCACCGTCCCATTCTCCACAGAGAGTCTGGGCCATCGCCGTACGTTCATCACCACCTTGGTTGTTCCCATTACCACCCTGGTTCCAATAATCATTATTCCAGTGCCAGTCGCCATAGTTATTGCTCCAACCGTATGGGTCATGCCAGCAACCATCATACCAAGGATCATCGTCACAACTGACAAATGTCATGGATGCTACTGTTATCGCAGCCAACATCAACAAAGATTTTATATTTTTCATATCTCGTCCCTTTCTTTTTAATCTGTTCCCTGAGGAAACAGCAAGTCTCTTTACTTATTCTTATAATTTACCACTCTTCTCAGATATTTCAGCGAATCAGAATCTGAGGAAGAAGCACGGGTATCATCGAAAGTTCCCTGATGAGGCTTTGCCCAACCATATTCCCTGGAATCATACCAGTCATCAGGATCATACCAGTCATAATTCCATTCGTTAGGAGAAGCCGTCTTCACCAATCTGAAATCCGCGCTGCTATTTCCACATTCAACCGTTCCATAGAAATAATCATCATCCAAAGAATAGTTATAAATCGTAGCATACGAGTTTTCCTCTCTGAAGTGAATTTTGATGACACCATTACTCACTGCCCAATCTATATGATTAGCAACATAATTCCAAGGAGCATTGCTGTATCGGTCTATCCAATACCCCGTTCCGTGGTCGGAATAAGAGTTGCTTGGTATAAACGTTATCTCAGAAGTGGTAGAAGCATAATAATGATCACCATACTTCAATCCAATATCCATATAGCCTTTCCAAGTGCCATATAAAGTATCGCCAATGTCAGCGTCCTCATCGCAAGATGTGAAACTGAGGCTCATCAAAGCCACGATAGCCATCGTCAAGAGAGTCTTTAAATTTTTCATATCCATATAAGTCTTTAAATTACATTTCTTTGTTTATTTGCTGCAAAGATACGCCAAATAATCATACCAACAAAGGGTTTTTAGATAAAATTCGGCAAATTCTGCCTAACAGCTTAAAATGAGCGATTTACGAGTGTTCCACCTCTATAGAGGTAATGATTTAGCAACGGTTCTAACTTCTGCATAATACATAAGTTTGCTTTGCTTGTCAAACAACTCTTTTCGAGTGCAAAGATACAAGTTTTATGTGGATAAACGGCAATCTCATTCATTTTTTAGATTTTATTTTCAGTTAGATGTTCTACGAGGTTTGCAAGTTTCTTATACGCAATTATCTATCGCCAAAATGTTAAAAAAGAGCTGTAGATTATATTTAAATGGTCATTGTTTCTTCTTTATGAAACAATATACTTACCTTTGTACAAAAATGATAATGTATGGCACAAAATATCTTCAAACTTGTCTTGACAGACGAGGCACAGAACTTTATTGAGAGTTTACCCGAAGCGGTATCTTACAAGATTTACTACAACATCAAGCGTGTTGCAGGTGGAGAACGCAACAAAGAACTCTTCAAGAAGTTGGAAAACTCGGAGATATGGGAATTTCGTACATTGTATAACAAAACTGCTTATCGCTTGTTTGCTTTTGGGACAAGGATAAAGAAACATTGGTAATTGCCACCCACGGCATTATCAAGAAAACTCAGAAGACACCAAGCAAGGAGATAGCAAAAGCAGAAGCAATAAGAAGAGAATATTTCAAAAACAAGTGATTATGGCACAGATGAATCTTACCCCATTGGACGATGTGCTTGACAAGCATTTCGGTAAAGTAGGCACACCAAAACGTGATGCTTTTGAGAGTGATGTGGATGGAGCTTTACATGCCTATAGATTAGGCGAAGCCATCAAGAAAGCTCGTATAGAACAGAACTTGACACAAGAACAACTTGGTGAGCGTATTGGCGTGAAAAGAGCACAGATTTCTCGATTGGAAAGAGGTTATAGTATCACTATTCCAACCATGAGGAGAGTGTTCAAAGCACTGGGTGTAGTTACTGCAACGATTGACTTAGGTATAGCAGGTAAAGTTGCATTGTGGTAAAATCCAATTATCTATGGTATAAAAATGACAGAAAAGACAACAGATCTCATTATATCAAAGCTGCTCGATGCTTCAAGTATAGAGCACTACGCAGAGTCATGCCCTATTGAGGAAATCAACAAGGCTATGGTCTCTAAACGTGGTACAGGAAAGAAAGGCTTTCCTGAATACTTGGCAATATCGGGTGACTTTGTTATCGTAATAGAAGATAAGGTAAAGGTTGAGGACCAGGCAAAGTACTTGAAAGATAATGAAACTTTGCTGATGGATACTTCAAGCGTAACCAAGTATGCGGAGAATGGTGCGCTGCATTATGCGCTCAGTATCATTCAAAACACAAACTTCAAGAAAGTCATTGCCTTTGGTTGTTCGGGAACAGACGAGAAGCGCATTGTTATTCGTCCTATTTACGTTAGTCCTACAGGTTACAAAATTCTTCCAAAGGTCAAGGACTTCAGTCAATTCTCGACCGAAAATATAGAGCGTTACTACAATGAGATTATTTGCGGTAACGAAAGTATTGAACGTGTTGAACTGAAAACCATTCTTAGCCGTGCAAAGACTTTGCATGAGGATTTGCGCAACTATGGACAACTCGGAGATAGCGAGAAACCTTTGGTCGTATCTGCTATTCTTTTGGCATTAGAAGAAAAGGATTTCTCAACAGAGAATCTGACAGGGGATACTATCAAAACTGATGGTCAAAAGATATTTGATGCCATGTCCGCACACATGGAAAGAGTAAAGGTTGAGCCACAGGTGAAAAAGAAAAGGGTTATAGACCAATTTAACCTCATCATCAATAGACCTGTGTTGTCTGAAAAGGATGAGCGATTGGGCAAATCCCCTTTGCGCTACTTTGCGGAATACTTGCACTCAAATATTTTAACTGCCATTTGCAACAACTCACCAGAAGACGTACTTGGTCGTTTCTATGGAGAGTTCATCAGTTATAGTGGTGGCGATGGGCAAACACTTGGCGTAGTTCTTACTCCAAAGCACATAACCGAATTGTTTACAGAATTGGCTGAAATCAAGCCTACCGACAAGGTGCTTGACCCTTGCTGCGGAACAGGTGGCTTCTTGATAGCTGCCATGCACAGAATGCTGACACAGGCAAAAGAGGAAGACAAGGAAAACATCAGAAGAAACAATCTTCACGGTATAGAGTTGCGTGACGATATGTTTTCCATTGCCACAACCAACATGATTCTGCGTGGTGACGGAAAGAGCAATCTCATCTGTGCAGACTTCTTGAAGCAAAAATCAGAAGACATGTACAAGAAAGGCTTTACCGTTGGTTTGATGAACCCACCGTATTCACAAGGAAAGACAAAAAGCACGGCACACTTGACGGAGTTGAAATTCATCTGTCACTTGTTGGATTGCGTAGGTGATGGTGCTCGTTGTGTTGTCATAGTTCCACAAAGCACAATGGTCGGCAAAACGAAAGAAGACAAAATCGACAAACAGTATATTCTCGATAACCATACGCTTGAGGGTGTTATAACGCTTAATACAGATACGTTCTATGGCGTAGGAACAAATCCTGTGATAGCCGTATTTACAGCGCATCAACCACACCCAAAGGATAAGTTAGTGAAGTTTGTCGATTTCAAAGATGATGGTTATGGAGTCTTTGCCCATGTTGGATTGATGCCAACAGATAGAGCTGCCGAGAGAAAGAAATACCTGCTTGATTGTTGGTTTCAAGGCAAGACTGCACCAAACTCTTTTATTGTGCGTAGCACCATTGAAGCAGATGACGAATGGCTGCACTCGTTTTACTATTTCAACGAAGAGATACCATCAGAGGAAGACTTTGAAAAGACAATGGCTGACTATCTGACATTTGAGTTTAACATGATTACTCATGGACGAGGTTACTTGTTTGAAGAAAAGGAGGTGGCGAATGGATAAGCTATCACTCAAAAATAAAGATTGGAAAGATTTCTATCTTTCAGATTTCTTTGACTTTGAAAAGGGAAACCAAAATAATATGGCATCTTTGACGACAGGAACTTTACCTTTGGTCTCTGCCAAAAAGACAGACAATGGTTATAAAGGCTTCGTATCAAAGGAACAAAAGAAAATCTTTCGAGGTGATATTCTGACATTGAATAACGATGGAGATGGTGGTGCAGGAATAGCTTACTACCAACCTACCTCTATGGCTTTGGATAGTCATGTTTCCGCATTGATACCCAAGAGTGATTTGAATAAATACCATTTGCTGTTTGTCTCAATGTGTATAACAAAGCAAAGGGAACGCTTTGGACATGGGTATTCAATAAACGGTAACAGATTAAGAGCCTTTAAAATTATGCTTCCTCTTGCTGCTGATTGCACAAATCCTGATTGGCAGTTCATGGAGGAATACATGCGTCGAAAAGAAACATTATTATTGAAACCAGCAGTAGAGAAATTATGCAAGCGACTGATACACAAAGAAATTTTAGGGGGGGGTAAACTGCTCCGCTCTCAATGGAAACCTTTTAGTTTTACAGAAGTATTCACAGAAATACAGCGTGGCAAACGTCTCAAAAAGGCAGACCACACAGAAGGTACAGTTCCATACGTATCATCCACGGCACTCAACAATGGCGTGGATGGATTTGTCGGCAACGAGGGCAGCGTAAGAAAGTTCGAGGATTGCATAACCATTGCCAATAGTGGTAGTGTTGGTAGTGCATTCTTCCATCAATACGAGTTTGTGGCAAGTGACCATGTTACTCAGCTTAAACGTAAGGGATTGGATAAATATGCCTACCTCTTCATGGTGCCAATAATCAACCGTTTGTCGGAGAAGTACAGTTTCAACAGAGAAATAAATGACGAGCGTATAAAGCGAGAAAAGATATTACTCCCCATTAATGATAAGGGTGAAATAGATTTCGATTTCATGTCCTCGTTCATGCAAGAGGTAGAAGCTGATATACTCAAAACAACTCTAAAGGTTTTCAAGAAGCGCTTGAACGCCAATGAGAACAAAATGGGGGGGGTAAAATGGAAAGCGTTCTTCCTTGAAGAAATTGCACAAATATCTTCGGGAAAAGACATCTACGAAAGAGAGCGTACAAGTGGGCAAACCCCTTATGTTACGGCGACAGCCAATAATAATGGCATCGGTTATTTCGTTGGCAATCAAAACGAAACATTGGAAAAGGGAAGCCTGTCTGTAAATCGAAACGGCTCTGTTGGGTATTGCTTTTATCATCCATACGATGCACTATATGGAAACGACACTCGCAAGCTGAAACCTATAAGAAACAACAAGTATGTTTCTCTTTTCATATCCATGTGCATAACAAATCAACGTGCCAAATATGGATATGGCTATAAAATGGGAACAGGACGTTTGAAACGCCAAAAGATTCTCTTACCTATAGATGGCAATAGCCAACCAAATTGGGACTATATGGAGGCATATATGCAGAATTTGGAGCAACAGCAAATATTAGAATATCTTAGGCACATTGAAAGATAAAACCGTAAGTACAAGATGAACATTGAAGAAGTTAGAAAGTATTGCTTATCATTGCCAGATACAGAAGAAGCTATGCCTTATGGTGAAGATTGGGTGGTATTCCGTGTAGGAGGAAAGATATTTCTGCATATTTGGTTGGAAGCACCGATACCAACTATTGCAGTAAAGCTGCTACCCGAACGTGGAGAGGAATTGAGGGAAGAGTACAATGCCTTTTCTCCTGCGTACCATTTGAATAAGAAACATTGGAACGACATTTTTATTGAGGGGTCTTTTCCTAATAGAATGATAGAGGATTGGATAAAAGAATCATATGAGTTAGTGAAAAGTAAATTGCCAAAATCAACAGAAATGGTTGCTCAATAAAAGATGGAACATAGCTTTGTTGCATCTGCTTAGTGGCATTAGCAAAGAAGTTGCTTCGCTGTTCATGGGTGTTTGTTACTTGACATACTGTTTACAGTTGGTACACTCACTTTCTGCGACCATCGGGAGCAA